>NZ_RCOO01000015.1:0-16019 GCF_003987485.1 Spiroplasma endosymbiont of Megaselia nigra | reverse complement strand
GCAAATTTGTTGTTGCTTATTAATTTTCATTACCATTCCTTTCTTTGATATTATTTTTTTATTTATTAGCCAAATTAATTAATTGAAACAGAGAAAGGACAACACCTTAAGGGGAGAAAAACAGGTATACTTTGTAAAAATTCCTAAGTATTTAATAAATATATGTAACACAACTTGAAGTTAACAAAAAAGTTGTGATAAAAAGTTTCTATTTTAAGAATTTAAGATGCTGTCCTTTCTCTGAATCAATTAATAATTATGGGTTTAAAAATAAAAAAACAACCCTTTTTATTTAACAAGAGTTGTTTTTTGGAGCTTCATCGTACACGATGCCTATGAATTAATTATTTATATCCATCTAAATTTAAATATTTGATAAAGCGATTAATAGTAGCAATTGATGTATAAGTACATTCAGCCATTTCCTTAATCGTAATTTCAGGAACAATCATTAAATTTTGTAAAATATATTTTGCGATAAAAGAAAACCGGTGATCAGTATCTATACTAATATATTTAATTTTACGAATAATTTCATTTTCAGTCATATTACATCAACTCCTTACTTTTTCTTATTATGCCGTTCCATAACGAGTCACATAATCATTATCGCAAAAAAACCAAGACCAGCAATTGATAATAAAACAATCGCTGGAATTAACAATTTTAAAAAATAACATAATAACCCAATTAAAGCTAATAAAGTCATTCCTAATAAACTACCATTAATTACTCACTTTTGTTTTGTTGTAAAGTTAAACATTTCAAACCCTCATTAAAAATAAATTATCTTATCTAAAATAAATCCTTACTATTAACTATACGCTATTTTTACTGTTTTTAAAACCTATTAATGAATTAAAATAAAACTATGGTTTAGAACCATAGTTTTATTAAATCCTGTTAACTTTCCATCATAACAATTTCTTGAATATTTAATTGATTAATTTTTTTCATTGAAATAAGGTATGAGATAACATATAAAATAATAATTCCTCCTAAGATAATTGGTAATGTAATTAGTCCTGTTCCAATTGGAACATAGAAATTAAAGAACATTAAAATCCGCTGGGTAATTGTCCATGCTAAACCTCAAGTGATAAAATATCCCAGTAATCAACCAACAACAGCAAAGGGAATAAAAATTCCTAATGTTAAATTATTAATTTCTCAACGACTATAACCTTGTACTTTCATTGTTGCAATAATTTTAATAAACTTTTTAATAAAGAGATCAATTGCAAAATATATTGTAATAACAGAAACCATAATTATAATGACAATAAAAATTAAAACAACTGATAAGGCAACAATAATAACCCGACTCATAATTTTGGCTTTAATACCAACGTAATCAGCTGTCAAAACAGATGAGTTATAAGAAGTCGTAAAATTATTTAATGATAAATCACCATTTGTTGATGATAACGCATAACGATTAATTTGATCAGATGGTTGTAATTCGGTTGTATATTTTCCATTGTATCATTGCATTATATTTAAATTATTATCAATTTTATTTATTGAAAATGAATTAATTTGATTAGCATCATTGATACTAATAAACAAGCGTGGTGTATCATAAGTTGAAATGCTTTTAACAATTTTAACTTTAACTGGCTTTTGTGTTAAAGATGGTGCTGCTTTAATAAAATTATTATCAACAGCAGCTTGGTATCATGTTGTTGGAATTCCATCAATAAAATCGCCACTATATGTTCCACCAAAACTAAAATTATATGGTTTAATAACTCAGTACTCTTTATTATCAACTCGTTCTTTTCGAATAATTTTATTTCCGTCAACTGTTAATTCTTTTAATAAAATCCGTTGAAGACCATTACTCAATGTAATTATTTTTTTACTTCAAATTGCTTCCATCGCCGAATTCGTTGGAATCCATAATTCAACATTATTTAAATTATGATATTCACTCTTCCGATCAGCAGTAACATAATATTTTGTTTGTGAACTTGTATTATAAGTAAAATAACTTTTATCTAATGAATACAAACTTTGATAATTATTTACATTTCATCCAACAGCATTACCACTTAAATTATATTTTCAGTTTTGATATTTTAAATCTGTATTATTGTTAGTAAATTCTACTCATTCATGCTGACCAGTATTATATTGCAATGTTGTTACTTCGGGAGTTAATTCAATTTCCTCTCCAACATTAAGATTTAAACGATGTAATGCAGTAACATTCGCAATTGCATTAATTACGGTACCATTATTATTTGCTAAAATATCACGCTCAGCGGATGATAATTTTAACATTTTTGTATTTGGATTAATTCCATAAATAGGAAATTGCTTATCATTATATGTTCCATCAAAACTAGTAAAAACATCATCAGTTGCTGGATTATAACTCATTGTTCCAATTCCTAATGCAAAATGATTTGCTCGATCCGGATTTTTATTTCAATCTTCTTTAACTGCAGCCGGGATAATCCCATTTGTTGCTTTACTAAAACATGTTCTTCATAACGCAGGATAATCTTCATTGTCAGTAAATGGTGGGTATGGAATTGCCCCAATGCCTAATGCTTTTGGTAATACGGTACATAAAATTTCTGATACTAAAACTCGAACACTATCACCAGCTGAAGAATTTTTTACTAAATTATTTAAATAATTAAAAATTCCTAATGATAAATTAGTTCCTGATAAAGTAACAAAATTATAAGATAACATATCTTTTAAAATCCCAGCTACAGTTGGCTCTTGTTTCACCGCTTTTAATGGTTTAATTATCGCTCCTCCATCAATACTATAGTAATTTGCTAGTGGTGTTATACCACCAATGGGATATAAATCTTGTTCAATTGGATCAGTTGACTTAGGAACATTATCAATTCCATTTCATGCATAAGTTTTATAATAAGAAAACGGATTATTACTTATGACATTACTGTATTTAACTTCACTACCATATTTAATGTTTTTATAATAATTTGTATTAAAATTTTTTGCATAGACTGGTGCTAATAATGAGACAGTCAAAGTAAATGTCACTAAGGAAAAAATTCCTAAATAAGTAAATGCTTGTTTTAGTGAAGTTGATAAAACAACCATCCGGAAACGACCCACAAAAGTTTTAAAATGGAAACTACGTACAGTACGGGCCAAACTATTATTAACTTTTAACTCACGCATTGGATGAATTAAACTTAAAACTTCTGTTTTATTAATTGAAAAATAACAAGTAATAAAAGTAATTAATGATAAGAAAATAACAAAGAACCCAATTAGGAAAAGTAAAATCATTCAGTTTCAAGTAAAACTCCAATTAATTATAAAAAACATATTAAATAATTTTACAACGAATAATTGGACGGTAATTCCAACTAATCAACCGGTTGGTACTGCAATTAAAATACTAACCATTAAAATGCTTCAATAGGAAAGTGCAATTTCATGTAAATAATAGCCAGCAGCTTTTAACATCCCAATTTGTGCTGACTCACGTTTAATCATTTCTTTAATAATAATATATGAAACAGCAAATAATGTTATGGCAAAAATAATAATGAAGAATAAGCCAATATAAATGTAAACATTAATTGTTTTTGCTAATAAATCATAGCGTCGTGTTAATGAACTTGTTACTTCTTTTGGTTCAAAAGCACCAATTGAAGGATCATTGCCCAGTGGTGTTGAATTTTTGGTTAGCATTTGAGCATAAAAATCTAATTGATTAGGATTATTTGCATAATATTTTTTAAAAATTGCTAAATTCTCGGTTGTTCTATTTGTTAAACTTTTTAAGAATACTCGCGAATTATCCTTTAAACTAATTAAACCTTTATTATTATCTTCTTCTAATAAAGACATTCCATAAGACGATAGATAAATGACAACATCCGTTTTAAAATCAGGAATAAAATCAGTTTCATAAATAGTTGGATAAATATTTAAAGTATCACCAACACTTGCCCCAATTGTAAATGTTCGTTCGCCAATTTGGATATTATCACGCAAATTTTTATGATGTGCTTTTAGATAATTAGGACTAACAACAGCATAATAATTGCTAATTGTCGATTCATTTAATGATGGTCCTGACCACTCATTAACTTTATCAAAAAGCTTTAATTGTTCTTCTTTTAATAAATCATGTCAACCAATTACTTTATATTTTAAATTATTAGCAATATCCCAAGTTGTAACTTCTTGTCGAATTGCAATATCAAAATTGCTAACAACGCTCAACATTTTGTAATAAGTCTGTACAAAATTAAGAAAAGAACTTCGTTCACTATAATTACCAAAAAAAGTAACTTTATTAAATAAACCACCAATAACCATTCGGGCTTCATTAATTCCTGTTTGATTTAATTTATCAATATATTGCCACGGTGATTGTGCTAAATACTGAATTCGTGTTTCCTTGTTTCCACTTGTATCAATTACATTAAAACGAGTAGCAACGCCAAAACTACCACGAAGTCCTTTTTCAAATAAAGTATTTTCTGAAATATTAGTTACCACTGTTTTATTATCTTGTTTTCCCAATGTTAAAGTAATATCAGGAATATCAAATTTAGTAAAATAATTATCATTAATTTTTAAATTATAATCTCATCGTTCAATTGCTCGTTGTTCGGAAGTTGCTTTTCCATTAATAAAATTAGCAATACTTACTTTAATTTCTTCATTCGTTGCATTACTTTGCTTTTTTAAAAAACTAGTATTAATATAGTCCGTAATAATTCCTAAAAAGTTCTTATATATTTGCGTTGTATAAAATAGTTTAAAATATTGGTCAGCTAAAGCATTATAACCCATTGCTCGTAATTTTGCTATTAATGAGTTTTGATAATTTGGCGCAGTTGTTCGTAATGTTAAATTTAATGTTAAATTCCTAATTTTATCATTTGTTAATTTAAAATTAATATCAGATGGTTTTAATGCAGTAAAAACATCTGTCGCTGCTGCACCAATTGTAATTTTTGGATATGTTAATTTATTATCATTGTTTTCTACTAAAACATATTCTGTATCAAAAGCAAAACTTGGAGTAATTGTTTGCATATTTGAATTTTCAAAATCCATTGCTGAATAATGAAATGAATAATTATAATCAAAACTACCATAACCCATTTGTCGATTTGCTGATTGTAAACTAGTGACCGTTGTAAATAGACAAGAAGTAATAATTGAACAAATAAAAATCAAAAGAAGCAATGAAATGAATTGCCCTTTTGCTTTAATTATTCCTAAAATCCCTTGCTTCATTAACAATATTTTTTTCATGTTTAGCCCTTATATTCCACTTTTAATCATTTTCAATTGCATCATAATAACGTTTTCATTGCCCGCTACTATCTTTTGCAAATCATTGAATATTAGAAATTACTCAATATTGATGACTATCATCACCAGCATTAATATTCATTCAAGTTACTTTATATTTATAATGCACTTTTTGGTAATTATTTCCTAGCCCATCATATTTCATAAATCAACCCAAATCATGATTACCTAATGCATTTAAATAAGCTGCATTTAAATCTTGATAAGTCTTAATGTCTGCTTTTGAAACATATCATTTTTGATGTAAATCTAAATTAGCAGCAACATCAGCATCACCTGTTCCTTGATATTCAATATCATACGATAATTTATTTTCTTCTAATTTACCATTGCTAATATTTCAATTTGCTCCTAATAATAAAGTATTTGAATAGTCATATAAAGCATTATTAATTGCTAATAAATCTTTTCGTGTTTCTGAATTTGGATCAAAATATAATTTGTTTAATAGTGCCCTTACTGGTTGTGCACTATCATTAAACCATGTAAATGCTAAATCCATAAATGAACCCTTTGCTGGTGTCGATGGGTCATCACTGCCTGTTAATAATTGTGCAATTTTTGTTTGATTTTGTTCTTGGTCACTTGCTTCTGATCATGGCAACTTGATAACTTCTGTTAACGCATTAGCACTTTGTAAGATTCCTTTTGATAAAGCAACAACAAAACGATTAATATCATTAACACTTAAGGTTCCTAAACCACCTTCTGATTTTGATAACATCATTTTTGACATTGACTGTAATACTACTTTAAATCCAGGAGTAACTTTATTAGCAGCAAGTGTTAAAAAACTACTAATTGAATTATTTGCTTCTTCTTGGCGTTCTAAATCTGCTTTAGTATATAAATCATCAAGATATTCTCCAAAATCAGTAAATAATTCAGCCAAAGATTTTGTTGAATCATCTTTTTTAAACAATAAATCAACTAATTTTAAGTTTGGTGTTTTACCATTTCACATTTCATCACGATTTTTATATTGATCTTCTGGATTAGCTAAGTTTAGTTCCGGTTTCATTGGTTTTACTGCTAATAAATCACTAAAAACTTGTGATTGTTTAGTGAAAAAATCATCAATTTTTTGTTGAATTGCTTGTCTTTCAGTATTATCTTTACCTAAAAGTTGCAACGCTTTTGTTACCCCAAATTTTGCAAAAATATAATTTGTATTTTCTTTTGTTGGGTCATTAGGTAATTTAGGAGAAGCAAAAATCTGATAATAAATAGCTCCTAAAATACTTCCCATAAATGTTCCATCACTATCTTTTGATAAAGCTAAAAATTTATTCAATTGATTAATATATGCTTTTGATTGTGAACGGTCTGTAAACATATCCGCCATTGAAATTAACTGTAAAATTATTGCTAATTTATTTTGCTCTTCTGATTTTTGGGCTGTTTTAAATGGGCCTCCTGTCACAAATTTTTGATTATTAATAAGGAAGTTCTGATTTGTACTCGTATCAAATTTAATGTCTTTTGTTGCCACTGGATTATAATCCATATTTAAATTATAAAAATAAGTTGTGCGTGGCATCTCAAACATTGTTTTATTACATGCATCAATAATGTTTTGATTAATTCTGTTATCATCACATTTAGTTGGTAAAATTTCCTTTGCAGTTGAATAACTTGACATTGGTCCGCCATCAAATCAATAATTTAACATATTACTATTTTCTGCTAAATTAGGAATTGTTGGTAACGGGTCTTTATAAGAATAATCAGGAATTTTTTTCTTAGTTTGTTTTTCTGTATTATATAATTCATTATCTAATAAATTCATATAATCATAATTTGATGATAAAGTTGTTAACGGCATCCCATCATTTTTATTTAAATATTTACCCCGATAGTAATCAATATCAACAATATTACCATCCTTATCTTTATATGAATCAGGTAGTCGCATTAACATTTGTAACATTGAAGGTGTATATGTATTTAAATTTTCATGTCGATTCGCAATTGTTAGTTTTGTAAATAATGTTGTTTGTAAAATTTTTGATTTTAATGGTCCATTAGGTAAATTTTCAACTGATGAATCTTTATATTTGTCTTCTACTGCTTTTGTCTTAGTTTTACAACTAGCAGTAAGAGCTGGCGTTGCTACTAACGTTGCTGCTGCTAAAATATTAAGTAACTTTCGCATTATTATTTCCTCTTTTCTTTTTATAATTAATAAATAACTAAATCATTGAATTAGTAAAATAAATTAATTCTTATTTTATTCTTGAAGGATCCCTCTTCAACCATTAATTTCATTTCTTAAGAATTTATTTGGTAAATTTTCTAAACCATTTTTTTCACTAATATTAAAAAAACGAATATTATTTAACAATAATAAAAGTGTAACAAGTTGAATTGAATTATCATCATTAATTTGTCATAAATTTTTCATTGTTTTCTTGGCAGTTTTTATTAAGAAAAATAAATCTAATAAACATAAAACTTTAATTATTTTTAAAATAATTTTAAAAAACAATGAACGATCTAAAATTTTTAAGTCTGCTGAGCCATTTTCAAAATTACTAATTAAAATTAAGAAAGTTAAAATTCAGAAAGAAAAATCATGTAAAAATGTTGTTTTTAAATCAAATAAATAAAAAAATGTAATAATAAAAACAATTGAAATATTTTTTATTAATCATAATGCTAAAATATGATTATTATTAATATGATAAAAACAATTTCACAATTGCTTTGTTATTAAAAATGAAAACAACAATGAGAACAAAACTAACATAACTAATTTTAAAGTATAGTTTAAAAATTGTTTATTTATTAAGATAATAATTGCAATAAAAAATTGTATAACTAAAATAGTGCTAAGATAAATACTAGTATCTGTTTTACTTGCATAAATTTGTAAAAGAATGATTTGTAAAATTAAAAGCACAATAAATTCACTAATAGCAAAAGTTGCATTAAAGAAATATTTTGCTGCTAAAGATTTTGCTTCATTTTTTCTAGCGCGAATAGTAAAAAAATATTTTACAATCTTTAAAACAAGATAGAATAAAAGAAAATTAGTAAGAAAAATTATTGCAATACGTTCCAATAACGGATTAAAGAAAAATGAAATTGAATTTAGGATATTAAAAGTTGATCATTCATGTAATAAATTCATTTTTCTCTCCTCACAAATTTCAATATAATCCGATATTGCTTACTAACTATATTAAAGCAAAAAAAATAGAAAAAACAAGATACTAACTCTTGTTTTTAAAAAAATATGGTGCTTTTATTTAAACAAAAAGACTCTTATTATAAAAATTTAAAATATCTTGATAAATATCCTTTTTAATTGGCTCATTCAAAATCTCATGACGAGCATTTGGATATAATTTGACTTTAACTTTTTTTCCTGCCTTTTTATATAAATCAACAGTCTTCATAACCATCTTTCCATATTTTCCAACTGGATCATCAGCACCTGCAATAAATAGTAATGGCGAGTTATCTGGTGTATTTTTAATATTTTTCTTATTTGTAATAAACAACAATCCTGTAAACATATCTTTAAAAGCACTTGTTGAAAAAACTTGTCCTGTTAATGGGTCGTTTGCAAAATCTTATTGAACTGTTTTATCTGTTGATAATCATTCAGTTCCTAAATTGCCTTCTTTTTTATAACGAGCATTTAATGGCGCATAAGAAAATTTATAAATAAAATTATCCTTTGATTTTGGTCCTTTCATTTTTTGCCCAATTTTAGCCATTTTAACTGAAAATTTTAACAATCGTTTTGAGTAATGTGCTGTCCCACAAATAACTAATGCCGCAATATTTGTGCCATATTTTATTGCATAATGACGTACCACAAAAGAACCCATTGAATGACCAAACATTACAATTGGTTGGTTTGGATAACTTTTTTTAATATAAGTTGTTACTTCATATAAGTCATCAATAATTTTTTCTCACCCTTCTTCTTCGGCAAAGAAACCAAGATCTTCGGAAGACAGAGCTGTTTTTCCATGCCCACGATGATCTTCAGCAATGACAACATAATCATTTTCTACTAAAAATTTAGCACAAAATCATCATAACGAAAAGCATGCTCTGCACTACCATGAACTAGTTGAACAATCCCCTTAATGTTTTTATCATTATCAGGTTTCCATTCATACATATGTAATTCAACACCATCCCGTAAGGTATGTTTCCATTCTCTAAATTTCATTTTCATCATCCTTTCAATTTAACATAAAAATAGTTTTTTACTCTTACAATATTATCCTTCCTAATTAATGTATAAGTAAATTATACAATAAATTTCTATAAACATTTGAATAACTCAATCCTCACTCTAAAAATATTAGCTAATCTATTATAAATAAATTTATGATTTGCAAATAAAAAAGTGTTTATTTTAACAATGTCAATTAAAATTGACAGAAAAAAGAGACATTTTTATTTTGAAACTCCATTCGTTGTTCGAATGGAGTTTTTCTTTGTTTAACTCTAGGTCTGGCAAAATTATAGAAATCAACATAATTTGAAACAATGTTCATAATATTACTAAAATTAAGACTATTTCGTTTATATAAGAAAAAACATTCATTTTTAAATGAACTGAATAAAGTTTCACAAACACCATTATCTGGTGAATTACCACGACTATATATCGAAATAATAATTCCCATTTTTTCACACAATTCTTTTCATTGCGGCGATGTATATGCATAACCTTGATCTGAATGAATAATTAATTTTTTGAGACGTCCTGCATAATTTCAAACTTATACTAAATTCTTAAAACTCAAATTAGCATCAGCATGATTTGATAATTTTCAATCTATTATTTCACCATTGAATAAGTCACGGACAATTGATAAATATACCATTCCATTATTAGCAATTATTAATAAAATTTTTGTATTTTAATTTCATAATTAATATTCCCAACTATTTTAACCTTTAATTCTATAAATATTCTTAACTTAATATAGACAGCATCTCACTTTTGCTCTTTTAATTTATTAAACAATTTTATAGTGTATCTTCTAATTATTGAAGTAATTCTGAAATATTGCAAAATAATCTAGCAACAAATTCTTATAAAGTTTTTTGAAATTCTATTGTTAGATCATCACTTTCTGAAAATGCATGTGCAAGTTCGTGCATAAGTGTTTTAATAAATTCTTTTTGGTTTTTTAATGTATTTCTGTGAATAAAAATATCTTTAGTATTTGGATCTCAAAACCCCAATACATTAATATTGCTTGGCTCTTTTTGAGTAGTTTCTGAAACATAAATATTTCTAAATAAACTTTGACTTAAATTTAATATATTAATTACTTTATTTTTTAAATCATAAACTCTTATCTCATTCTTAGATAATTCAGAAATATTAATTGGTGTATTTAAAATATTTTCCTGAAATTTTTCATTATATCATTTAACAGTTTTCAATGGATTATTAGTTTTTGAAGATTGTCTATTAGCATTTACATATGCATTTTCATCATTTACGTAAATTATTTCCTTATTTTCCATTTTTAATCGTTCCATAGCATTATAATTATTTCGATCATTCGATGTAACAAATATGACATTAGGATCTTTATTAATTTCCAATATTGCTCTTTCACGAATTTTTGTAAAATTTAGTTAACTATTTCTAGCATGCTCTAAATCAGAAGTTTTGCAAATACTAATCATTTTATTTCATACTTTTTAATTTACTGTTGATAATAAAATTTTTTGAATCAAAGGACTATATGCAGTTCTGCCCACACTCTCTCGCTCTCTATTTAGCAATTTTCTTAGTTTATCAGTTACTGGTTGAATATTATAAATAAAAGCAAAATATTCCTCTGTAGCTATTTTAATTCCATTTACATATATTGAACTTCCAGAACCTTTCTTTTCTAGAATTTGACCATATTCTGTATTTAGAATCAATTGATCATTTGAATACTTTAAAAATAAATTTTTAGATAAATTCATGTCTTTTTCTGTAATTCCTTTAATAGTAAATTCTGTTCCTTTAAATTCTCTGTCAGCAATATCATTAATAACTACATGCAAAACTTCTTGTTCTTTAAAATCACTTTTTGGTAATTTAGTTATAGAAAAATAGCCATTATTTGATTTAAATTTAATATCAACATTATTTCTATATAATGTCGCAAAAGCATCCTTTAAACCCACACAAAATTTACCTATTGACATATTGTTTTCTATTTTTTCTGGATTTTCATTTAAAATAAAATGTTCCTGACTAATACCCCTTCCAAAGTCTCTAATTATTCATGTATCTGAACTAATCTGATTGATAATAATATCATCAGTTTTTGTGTATTTTTGTTCATCAATTGCATTAGAAATAATTTCTCTAAGTGCAAATGAAATATCTCATTCTAAAATTGCCCCTATATTTAAATCATGTGTTTTCATTTTTGCTTCCCTTCTACGATTATTTATTCAAATTTTATTTCTGCAACTAATTTTTGAATATTAACTATTACTAAACTATTTGTGTTTCTTAATTTTCAATGGTATTTTAAAGAACTATCAATATAATCTTCTAAATCATAAGTTGATTGTTTTATTAAATCATTAATAGTATTTATCAATGCTTTAAATTCAGGAGAATTTAATTTATTGTATATTACAGTATAAAAATATTTTTCTCTATTATGTTCTGCTATTATTCGCTCAGTTTCTAATACTAATTTCCTTAATAACATAAATACTACTTTTGCATTTTCGAAACTGCAGACAAAAAGACCAGGATTATTATCAATAGCTTTTAAATATGTTCCTTGTTTAATTCATTCCGCAGGTAAATTTCGAGCAATAATTGCTCCATATTTAATTTTTTTATTATTTACATCTGAAATAAATTTAGGAATAAAAGCTTTGTTACCATTTATTATAAAAGTATCTACATCTTTAATTTCATAATAAATTTGAATATAAACATCAGAAGAAATAAAAACATTATGAATAATATCTGCACCCCTTTGCCCTGGATTAATTCGCTCTATTTTATCACCAAATTGTTTAAATTCAGTGTTTAAAAAATCTGAAAAGTCTTGTTCTGATTGATTACCTTTTGTTTTAACATTCGTTAGTTCCTGAATGCGTTTTTCTTTTTCTGCAAGCTCTTCTTTAAATTCTTTACGCTCTTTTTCTAATTTATTTGTATAATTTTTGTCCATTTCATCTCTTAGTTCTTTAAATGTTGTTTCAAAAAACTTAATTGCATCAATATGTACTTTATTTTGATCCAGTACAGTATTTAATATTGTTTTCTTTTCTACAAGTTGTTCTTTTAACTCACCAATTTCCTTAACATGTTTTATTTCTAATTCTTGCTTAATTTGTTCTTCTTGTTGTTTATATTCTAAATTTAACTTTATCTTATTTTCTTTTTCTAGTTCTAATTTTTTTGTTATCAATCTTTCTTCAATTTGCCTACTTATATACTCTTGAATATATTTATCTTTAGCAACATCCAATTTGCTAAGATCAATTTCTTTATTACAGTATGGGCACTCTATTTTATAATTCATTATTGTTTCCTGCTTTCTAAGTTATGTATGCTTTTATTTATTATTCTACTTTTGCTTTATTTGCCATATTTTTTCCTTTTCTAATTTTAATGTATTAAATAATATTTCCATATATATTTGCAATGTTTTATATAAAATATCAAGTTCATTTTCATTAATATATCATCCTTTAAACCCTTCTTTATCATAATGATTTTTATGAACAGAATTATTTGTAAGTATATTTGCTTTTTCAAATTTTAAAATGTTTTCTATATCTTGGTCAAATATATTTAATTTAATTCATTCTATAATTGATTTTGCATCTATCTTCTTACTTTTCAAGTTCTCAATATCTAAACTAGCAAAGTTATGTTGGAAAAAATAAACTGGTATACTATGATAACTCTCAAGTTCTTCTTGTATCTCAATAATTGAGTATTTTTTACTACTGTTTAATTTTTTCAATTCTTTTTGGATTTGCTTAATAGTTTCTTCAAAATATTTATCATTTTTTTATCTTCTTCTAAATCATTATTAAATATTTTATTTTGTTCTGATAAATTAATAAATTCTTGCTTAAAAGAAAGTTCTCTGTCAATTGTTATAATATTTCTATATTTAACTAAAAAATAATTTTCAAAAATATATCCAAATATTAAATTTCTAATTGATCTAATATTAATTAATGCATTAAAAAAATCTGACTTAGTTCCACAAAATTTTATTATGTCTAAAACTTGCCTCAAGTTAAATATTACACTATCATCTAAACTATTTTTATTCAAATCTAGTCTTTCTTCTAAACTATTAATATAATTAAATAATTTGTTTTCAATAAATAATGTATTAAAAATTATATTTTTTTCTCTATCTAAATTATTTACAAATTTACTATATAAAAGATCCAAAATGTTTTCTTTATCATTATTAAATTTACTTTTATGTAATTTTATTGAATCCGTTGAAATTAGACCATCAATTACATCAAAGATAACCTCTCCTTCATAAAAAGAATAATTATGTATATTAAAACTTAAACTACTTCACATATTTGTATTTCTAAAATCATATGCATTAAATTTTGAATCAAGTAATACATTAACGAAATTATTAAAACTATATATTTTTAATCTTAAATAATTAATATTTCATTTTGCAACAATGGTTTCATTAGATATATTACAAATTTTGTCATTATATACTATATTATTTAATGATTTATTTTTGATATTGCCAACAGTGACTATAGAACACATTGACTCATTTTTGTTAGGAATAATGTTCATTTTATATTTTACTATATCATCATGAACAAAAAATGATTGATCCTTTATTTCACCTAATTTCATATTAAAGATTATTTTCTATACTTTGATTTAAATTATTATTCTTTAGTTCAATTTCTAATAAATCATTAAAAAACTTTCTATATTTACTATATCAGTATTCAAGTCTTTCAAAATCTTCATCACTAACCTTATTTGCTTTTTCTTTAGTATAATCTCATAACATCAATTTATTAATTTTAGAATCATTTGAATTATTTTCAACATTATTTGAAGATTGTTTTAATCTTTCAATTTCTAACTGCATTGCTAATTTTTCTTTTTCTAATTGCAAAATTTGTTTTTGCGTTTTTAAATCAGTATGACTATTTACATTATTAACAGAATTTAATTTTATTAATTCCTGATTAGGTAATATTTCATTTGGTCAAATTCCTGGGTATTTAATAACAAATTTTTTCAAGTAGTCTAGTCCGAAATAATCAATAAAATCTACAATCCCTTGTTTTTCTCTTCCTTCTGCAACTACGACTTTTACTTGTTCTACAACATTATTATCAAGTTTTTCCTGTTCTTTTTGTCGCTTTTCATTTTTTTTAGATCATTTTTTATCTAATCTTTGCTTTGAATCTTCGCCAACACCAATGATGCGCCCAATTATTCCCATTGTTTTTATTCCTTTCTAAAACTATTCTTTGATATTTACTCATATTATAAATTAAAATATAGATATTTCTTGACAATGTCAATTAAAATTGACAGAAAAAAGAAACATTTTTATTTTGAAACTCCATTCAAACAACGAATGGAGTTTTTCTTTGTTTAACTCTAGGTCTGACAAAATTATAGAAATCAACATAATTTGAAACAATGTTCATAATATTACTAAAATTAAGATTGTTTCGTTTATATAAGAAAAAACATTCATTTTTAAATGAACTGAATCAAGTTTCACAAGCACCATTATCTGGCGAATTACCACGGCGAGACATTGAAATAATAATTCCCATTTTTTCACACAATTCTTTTCATTGCGACGATGTATATGCATAACCTTGATCTGAATGAATAATTAATTTTTTAGGCTGTCCTGCATAATTTCAAGCTGATACTAAATTCTTAAAACTCAAATTAGCATCAGCATGATTTGATAATTTTCAATCTATTATTTCACCATTGAATAAGTGACGGACAATTGATAAATATATCATTCCATTCTTAATAGGTAAATATGTTATATCTGTCACTCATTTTTTGTTTGGTTCAGATGTAACAAAATCTCGTTTTAAGATATTCGGGAATCTTAGAGGACCTGATTTAAAATAATTCGGTTTTATTTTCTTCCTAATAGACTTAATTTTTAATATTTTCATATAGCGATAGACTACTCATTTGTTAACTTTGATATTTTTCAAAATCGTAATCATTGGGTACCCATAAACACCTTTAAATTTATTAAATATTTCAAGTATTATTTCTGCTAAAACAAAATTATAGTTTTTATACATAGGTTTTCCTTGTTTAATCCATAAGTAATAACCTTGTCTAGTAATACCTAATTTTCTACATAAAAAATCAACAGAATAATCTGCTGATAATTTATTTACTGCGAAGAACTTTTCTTTAATAGTCTTCGCCTCATACTTTTTTAATGCAAAATGTAATTTAGCAATATCAAGACTGCACCCCAAAAAGTAAGTAAAATTAAAAAAGAACTTTACTAAACTTTTAGAGGAGGTGCATTTTTATATGGCAAGAAAAGGACAAAAATTTAAAACATATACTGCAGAATTTCGAAAAAATACAGTAAAAGAAATTGAACAAACATCGCTTACTTATATTGCACAAAAATATAAAGTAAATATAAAAACACTTGATTCATGACAAAGAAATT
>NZ_RCOO01000145.1:0-3042 GCF_003987485.1 Spiroplasma endosymbiont of Megaselia nigra | reverse complement strand
AGATAACTTATATAAGCCCTTATTTGTAGCAATAAAAATATTGTCTTTACTATCAATTGCAAGTGAAGAAATATTATCTTTTATTCCATCAATTTTGGTCGGTGTTGATTCACCGTGTTTCAACACAAAGGCACCGTTATGAGTACCAAAATAAATGTTATCTTTACTATCAACAGCAGGATAAAAAATACTCTTTCCAATACCATTTATTTCTTTTAGCGGTAGATAGTCGTTGTTTGAATTAGATGTCAAAGGACTAACATCGCGTTTAACAAGAGTTAGCAGTGTGTTGGCAAGCAACGGAGTGGGAATGCTCGCTGTCAAGGTTGACATAGTTAATATACTTAGTAATTTTTTCATTTTATGTATTCCTTTCTGAATTCTCTTTTTAACAAAAAAGAGAATAGCACCACCGCACTATTCCCACAAACAATTTCCAACATATTTCAAAGTAGTATCACTAAAATACCACCAAGAAATATGTTAAAATTGTCTGTGGAAACGCTAGTTTCCGCTAGTGTTTCCACGATAGTAATTTATTCGACAATAAATTACTATCACTAATTTTTATTAAAAATATATAATTACATAAGTATTATACACTAGATACGATTTTGTATCTAGTTTTTTACTTTAAAAAGAGAAAATTGATATTTGTTACATTTGATAAAAGTAGAATTGGATTGGACTACTTACCAAAACATTCAATATCTTAGTAAACAAATTATAACATAATTTGTTATTTCCCACAGTTTTTATTACCCGTGTTAATCGTAAATCATTCATCATCGATTTTTTGAATCGTAAAAATACAATTCAAGCATTTTTGTAAATTAAAATTTAACTTTATAAATTATGTTTTTTAATTTATTGTTAATTTAAGAAATTCATTTATAAAATAATCTAAATTGGCTAAGATTTTGTCTATAGTATCTATTGAATTATTAATTTCATTAATAATTTTTTGTTTAGAACCACTATTGTATTTGTTTAATTCATTAAAAAATTCAGTATATAATGAATTAAATCCTTCTTCTAATTTATTAATATAATTTTCTTCTTCAGTTTTTATATTTAATTCTTTGAAAAATTTAACAATTTCATTTTTCATATTTTCAATTCATTTTTTTAATCCTTCTTCTAATTTATTAATATCATTTTCTTTTTGAATAATATATAAGAAATTTCCACTTTCTTTATTAAAATTTGTAAACAATGTTAGAAAACATTTTTTTAATTGTTCTTTATCTATTTCTTTAAAAGAGTTATTATCATTGGTACAAGCAATAACACTTGCACTTGTTGACCCCACTAAAGTTATTGTTCCTAATAAACTTAGTAATTTTTTCATAAATTATTGTTTTTTCCTTTCAATTTCATTATTTATAATTATAACATAATTATTATTTTATTTCCTTGATGAGTTCTTCGTAGGCTTTTTTTTGCCGCCAATAATGTTGATTAGTCCAAATACTGCTTAAATCATTTTCAGTTTGAAAAAAAACATCTGATGTTTGTAAAACAATATTAGAAAAATTATTTTTTAATCCTTGTTTTAATATTAAATTATATATAAATTTTATATATTTATCCGTTTTAACATTATTAAATACAATTTTAATATTGGATAATTCTAATTTTTCTTTTTTAGATATTAATTCAAGCGTATTTTTTAAATCAATTATACCTTTATAACTACCAGAACCAGAATTAATTGGAATTAAAATTAAATCACTTATTAATAAAAAAGATAATGATAAATCGTTAATTGTTGGGGGATAGTCAATCAACACATAATCATAACTATCAAAAGTTTCTTGATTTGATTGATAAATAAAATTTGCAACTTGATAATAATTTTCTTTAAAATATGATTTTATAATCTCATTAGAATTTGTTAATGCTTCACCACCAACAATAATATCAATTTCTTTATATTTTGTTTCTTGTATAATTTTATTAATTTTTACAAGTTTACTAGCAGGAATAAAATTTATTAAATTACTTTCAATATTAACATTTTTATTAGTAAATTGGACCGATAAGGTTGCTTGGGGGTCAAGGTCAATCAACAAAACCTTTGCCCCATCAAGGGCTAACTTGTAGGCAACATTTTTGCAAAGGGTCGTTTTACCAACGCCACCTTTTTTGTTGCAAAAACTAATCATTTTCATTATTACCATTCTCCAATCTATCAAAATAATCTCTTAAAATATTATTCATAAGAGTTGTGTTTGTTCATTGTTGTTGTTTTGCCAAATTTCTAAACTTATCTACAAGGTCAGCATCACAAAACATATTAGGAATAGTTTTTTGAAAATTTCTTTTTTTATTTAGTTCTTTATTAAAACTACTTAAATTATTAACTTGTTTATCAATATCAATAAAATTATTTAAAGTTTTAATATTTTTAGGCATATTTTGTTTTATCTCCTTTTGTTTTTATTATATATTTTTATTTCAATATCACAAGTGAAAAATGTGAAAAATGTGAAATAAAATAAAAAAATGTTATTTATATTATGTTTTATTTGATATGTGAAATTAATATCACAAGTGAAAAATGTGAAATAAAATATAATTATTTTATAATGGTATTTATTTTTTAAAGTTATTTTTATTACCATTTCCCCGTGAAAATAACACTCAATGCGCCACAGACAACAATCACAAAACAAGAAATGAAAAACCCTTATTTTATAGGGGTTTTAAGTAGAGAACTATGTTAAATTATTTGGTTTAAATTATATTATTTACTAATCTGGGCTCGCGGTAATTTTCATAATTTTATGAAAAATGCCTTAAAGTTTAAAAAAACTTTTGCCGCGCTTTTCAAAATACTTGGGAAAAATTCTAAGCGTTAAGCGAAGAATTTTATAAAGGTTCCCAAATTTGTTTGAAAGAATCTCAAAACTTTTTTTAACTTGTAAGTCATTTTATCACAAAATTTCATAAAATCAACCGCTCGCCCAAAAAAGAGATGTAAAAACCATATGCGAAATTATTCATTATTTTTTATCAATTGAAATTTGATATAAAAAT
>NZ_RCOO01000144.1:0-3091 GCF_003987485.1 Spiroplasma endosymbiont of Megaselia nigra | reverse complement strand
CCCTTTGCCATATAAAAAATGTTTCTCCTAACTTTATATATTTAATAATAACCTAGAAAGGTTTTTTATTTCATATTCTCAGTTAAAAGAAACATTGTACATTTTAATAAAATGACTTTTTTATATTTCTAATGTAATTAATGATAGTTTTTCATTTTTCTCGTTAAACAGTTGTAAATTATTAATATTAATTTCTTCTTTTATAGATGGATAAGAAAATATTATACTATTTGATTTTTTTAAAAAATCAACGACTGCTTTATTTGAATATGAATTTTCATCTTCAACACCATTTTTTCAAAGATATCAGGTGTCTTCTTCTATTAATTGAAGATATGTATTTCTATCTTTACCACTAACTTTGGTTCCAATAGGACAATTTTTAATTAATTCTAAATTTATATCTTTTCCTGCAATAGTTTTTTCATTTGATTTATCAACAGAAATATTTATATCATAATTTCCATAACCTCACATACCAGATATTTCAATTTGATTTAAATTAAATAGTTTTTCATGCTTTTGAAAAGTTATTTTAATATTATCTTCAATTAAATTTTTAGTAATACTTATTCAATTTGTTTTAGAATAAAATAAAGTATATCATTGAGAAAAATAATTTAAATATTCTTCTATATTGTTATTAGAAACAATTAAATTAGTTAAATATTTTCCATATTCTCCATCAGATAATTTAATTTCTGCTGGAATAAGCGAAGGTATATTATTTGTTTCTAATTCGTTTGTTATTGATAATCAATTAAAATAATTTGCTTCTAATTGATAAATATGGTTTTCTGAAATATCTTTGTTTTTAACAGTTACTTTAATTTTATCGTTATTATTCATAATGTTGGTTTTATTTTTTAAATTTCAATCTATAATTTGTCCTGTACTTGAATTAATTTGAGGTTTAAGGGGTTCATCAATACCATTTCAACGGTAAACTGTTTTAAATCTAGGAGCAGGTCAATCACTTATAACACTATAAGAACGAATAACAAGAGTAGTAATTGCTCGCAATCATTCTAAATTTAATTTATAAGTTTCATCTGCTTTTTTACTATCAAGTTCAATACTCGGATGTGTTCTATCTATTAAAGTATTATTTTTAAACTTAGTAATATTTCAAGTATTAGTTTTTCAAACAACAAAATAATACTTATCATCAACTGTATTAAATGGTTTATCATTTACATAAACTTCTTGTCAATAATTTATTGGTTCAGGTGGAATAGGACCAATATCACTAAAATTAAAATATGATGAAATTAATTGAACTTTACAATGTTCAAATACTCAATATCCTATTTCCGTTGTTGAATTAGGGGGTGAAATTAATTCAAAATAATAAGGGGAAAATAATTTAACATCATCATTATAGCCTTTATTAATTGCGTATTTACTATATGTATAATTTGATAACATATAAATAATTTGTTTAAATATTTTAACAATATTATCTTTAATGAGATTTGTGTTGTCTAATTTTCAATTTTCAAATAAACCATCAATAACATCTTCGGGTTTTTGCCCTTCGAATTTTTGGCGTAATTCTGCTGCTTTATTAGTAGGATTACCTTTTTCATCGTATTTTGCTCCTTGAAATTTTCTATCATAATTATAACGATATGTTAAATAATTTAATAGAACTTTATCTAAACCATTTTTATTTATTAAATCTAAAATATCTTTACCTTGAATATAGTTTTTTGCAATACTTCACGGTAAAAAACTTTCAGTAAATCAATACTGAAATATTCGTACATTAGGGTTTGTTTCAATTGGCATTGATAATAAAGGTACTAAACTAGCATTTTCAACGATCGATGAAGGATAAGAATAAACACCATTGACATCGCCTCAACACTTAATATTGCCAAATAACATAGATTTAGGGTATTTAATTTCAATCCCAGTAAAAACAGTATCTTCGGGCAATGATTTTTGTAAAACTAAATGAATACTATTCTGATTTTTTCATTTAAAATCAGTTATTTTAATTAAATGAGTAGATTTAATAATTTCAACACCATCGGGTGTATAAGGTCTTTTATATTCTTCGATAATATAACATTCATTTTTATTGTCTTCGGTAATTGGTTCATTAATAGATACTATTTTTAAGTCATAGGATTCTAAAAATTCTTTGTCTTTTTTTGAAATATCATTAATTAAAATATCTTTTTCATCAATCATTACATAACTTATGCTATTATCTTGGACTGTGGTGTTTTGTTGAATTTGTAATTTAAAATTAAAATCACTAATTTCATAACCAGTTATTTTAATATATTCATCTTTGTCAATAAAACCTATTTTAACGCTATTTTGAGAATAGTTTAAGGTTGGTTTTTGTTTTGTCTTAACAAGAACCTCATCTAATGATGAAATAGTGGAAACTAATGACAATGTCGTAAAAGAAGAAGATATCTCAAATGTAGACCGCCTCATGTGGAATAAAAACACTTAGTTATTTAAAATAACTGTCCCACACTGCATTAAGTTGTTTTATTAAATCAAAGTTTTAAAGAACCAGTTTCATAATCAAAGATAATTTTTGAATTTTCTAGTTTATGATAAGACTTTTTTTGCTTTCAATTTTAACATCACATATTTTTTGTTGCTTATTAATTTTCATTACCATTCCTTTCTTTGACATTATTTTTTTATTTATTAGCCAAATTAATTAATTGAAACAGAGAAAGGACAACACCTTAAATGAGGAGAAAAACAAAAGTTGTGATAAAAAGTTTCTATTTTAATAATTTAAGATGCTGCCCTTTCTCTGAATTAATTAATAATTATGGGTTTACAAATAAAAAAACAACCCTTTTTATTTAACAAGAGTTGTTTTTTTGCCGCTTCATCGTACATGATACAAAAATAATAATTAAGCAAGATGGATCAATTTCAAATGATACAAATAATATTGTTATTAAAGATTTAACAATTAAAAGAAAATTAATAAATAATAGCGAATTAATGGCAGATGAACCACATGCTATTTATAAGCGTGATATGGATATTGATTTGCCAAAAGAAACATTAGATTCTTATGATATAGTGATAAGAAAAATAAATAGTGCAA
>NZ_RCOO01000143.1:0-3092 GCF_003987485.1 Spiroplasma endosymbiont of Megaselia nigra | reverse complement strand
GCGTGGTATTTTTTGAACTAATTTAGGACTTATTTTTTGAATATTTTTCTCAATTTTTAATAAATTATTAATTGTTTCTAAATTAGAAACTTTAAAACCTTTATAAAAATCATTTTGGGCTAATTTTCCAATTGTATATAATAAAGTTTCGTTATTAGCCTGCTTTGTAAAATCAAATATTAATTTATCAGATAAAACCTTTTTACCTGTAACTTGTTTTACAATATCTTCTAAGTTATTAGCAGTTATTACACATAATTTTTCAAGTAATTTAGTTTCTTTTGCTAATTTTAAAATTATAGTTGTGCGAGAAGCGCGCGTTAATTTACCAATACCACCAATTGCTGGTAACAAATTTAAGGCAGTACTTTTTGCTGTCACTTCTGATGTTAATTTATCGTATATTTGATTTACGGCAAAATCAGTTGCTGTTTCTACTCCAAATGAGATAAATGCTGCGGCAAAATTAGATAAACCAGCGCCTAAACCAACAGCAGATGCTATACCACCAGTTAAAACTGATAAACCAAGGGCTAAAACTTGAATTCCTAAAAATTCTAATAATTGTAAACCAAAACTTTTTTCTTGTTGTTGGATTGACAATCTAGTTGGAATTTTTTTAACAGCATAAATAAGGGCTGTTTTAGATGTTCCAATTGGCATATTTTATAAAATGAAAAAGTACTATTTTTTAGTACTTAAGTGTTTTTAATTACAACATCAATCGGATTTGTTTGACCAGTAGCGCTGTTTTTTCCTTCAATTTGAACAGCAACAGTTTTATTGTTTGTAATATCAATCGGTCAATCTTCACCTTTGTTTTCAATAAAGTAATCAAAATCATTTTCAGTTAAAGAACTATCTACTGTTTTAACTGCTTTTAAAACAATATCTTTAAATTGTGGTTTTAATTGTTCGGATGTTGTTTGTGTTGGATCTGTAACATGAATAGTTGGTTTGTCTAATTTATTAATTTTACTAATATCAATTTTTGCAACAATATGTTTAATAATTCCCTTAGCTTCAACTACTGCTCCACCTAAATATAAAACCCTTTCCATAATCAAAGTATTACCCATACCAGTACCTAATGCAGCAGCGCCAACCCTTAATGGGGTGTGGTCTTTTTTGCGTAAAATAAGAGGGTCGTATTTCTTGCTAAACTTAAAGGCAATTGCATTAACGCCATTGGGTAATAAACTAATTGTTCCTTCCGAACCATCTTTATTAATAATTGGTAATTTTTTAGGAACCATATAGTATGTTGTTCCTTCAACAGTTTTCATTGCTCCATTTGTTGTTATTACACTATTTATTTGGTCGTTTGCTCCAAGTTGTAACTGTAATTTATTACGAATGCCACGAATAAAATCAGCCGAACCCAAGACAACTGTTTCTGACGGGGTAAAGCCATTTTCATATATTTTATCCATAATTTCATCATGAATTTGTAAAGCATTTGTATCATCTGCTTTTTGCCCTTGAATAGTTGTAACTTTTTCTTTATTAATAATTTCTAAAATTTTATTGCGTTTATAAGCAACTTCAGTATCCATTGCTTGTTCAATATCTGCAGCTCAAAGATTGGGATTAAAATCACTTTCTACTGGGTCTAGTTTACGAGCAAAAGTTAAAATGGTATCTAATTCAACTGTTCCATCTTCAAATTTTACTTCAGTGTAGTTTAAAAGACTATCGTCAGTATTAAATACTTGTTCATATTTTCCTAAACCTTTATTATATTGAATATTTTTCTTTCTTTTATATGTTAAACCAAATTTATTGGCTTCTTTTCATGCAAATAATGCCTCTCAACTAAATTTTTGTTGATAAGTTTGTAAATATCATTGTTCAAATGTTTCACGATCATTTTTTGTTGCTTGGTTAACAATATCACCAAATATTCTTTGTGGGTTTTGTGCCATAATTTATTTCCTTCTTTCTATTTATTAAATACATTGTCTGTATCTAAAATATTGGTTTCTTTGTTTTCTACTTTTGGTACGCCACCAATATTAACAGTTTGTACTTTAATTAATTCATCGTAAACACTTTGTAAGTGTGTTTTAATGACATCAATATCATCATTAATATCATAAGATTTTAATAAGACGTTTTTAAATTCTTCATTATCAGTTAAAGAATTATTAAAAGGCATCGTGTACGATGAAGCTCCAAAAAACAACTCTTGTTAAATAAAAGAGTTGTTTTTTTATTTATAAAACAATAATTGCGAATTAATTTATTGATTCAGAGAAAGGACAGCATCTTAAATTCTTAAAATAGAAACTTTTTATTACAACTTTTTGATACCCTCTTTAAGTTGTTTACACATTTATTAAATATCTTAGAAATCTTTACAAAGTGTACCTGTTTTTCTCCTAATTTAAGGTGTTGTCCTTTCTCTGTTTCAGTTAATTAATTTGCTAATAAATAAAAAAATAATATCAAAGAAAGGAATGAGTAATGAAAATTAATAAGCAACAAAAAATATGTGATGTCAATGATTGCTATAAAGCAATATCATTCATTACCCAAGATTTTTTATCAAATAAAGTTTTATGAACATGTGAAAAACATAAAAAATTATTAAATAAAACTAAAAATTGAAAAAAAAGCAGTTTTATCAAAAACTAGAAAATTCAAAAATTATCTTTGATGATAAAACTGGTTCTTTTAAAATTTGATTTTATAAAACAACTTAATGCAGTGTGGGACGGTTATTTTAAATAACTAAGTGTTTTTATTCCACATTAGGCGGTCTAGCCCAGCGGTAATCAGTCCGGAAATAATAGACGTTTTAACAAGCGATAGTCGTGATAAGTGCGAGGTCAACATCGAACGACAATAAATATAGAGATGGACACTTTATAAATAAATTTGCGATAGATATTACTTCTTAGAAGTGGCAGCGGTTTTAAAAAACACAAAGCCAGCACTAGGCTCTTCAAAGTGCAAGTGAATTTATTTTAAAAACTGAACGTGTCATAGTAGGCAGCGGAACGAAGAGAGAGAAATTCTCTGGTTCTACCTTATAAAAACAACTACAAAATTGTAGTCATTTATTTAGTATTACTAAACAATTATAGTTG
>NZ_RCOO01000142.1:0-3103 GCF_003987485.1 Spiroplasma endosymbiont of Megaselia nigra | reverse complement strand
CAAAGGAATTGATTTAAGTATTTATTCAAGAAATTATTATCAAGAAGTTGCCAATATAATAAACTCTAAACTTAAAAAATCTTTACATTGACTATCTTCAAAAGAAGTTTTTATACAAATGTTTAATTTTTAATATAATTACTTATAAAATTTTAATCATTTTATTTTTCGGTGTGTCAAAATTAATAAATTTAAGACAAAACTACTAAATTTTTTTAAAATAAATTATATTGAACATTTATTTTATTGATGTTATAATGATATTGAATAAACTGTTACACTTCATAGTACAATTTACAATGTTAAAAAATAAAATTTTAATTTTAATTTTAAAACTTTTCACGGTATAATTACTTAGAACATGTTATTAATAATTAAAATAATAATTATAATTACTTTAATTATTGTTTCACAATAGGGTTTTTAATTAAATATAACGAAAGATATAATTTAAAATAAAAAGAAATATGTGTGGGTGATTAAAATAAGAACAGATTTAAAAAAGTATTTTCAAGTATTTTTTAATATATATTTTATTTTGTTTAGTTTATATTTTGGAATTTCGTTATTTTTACCTTGTTTTGTTCCACATTATACAAATTGAGCATTTGTTAGTATTTCATTAAATTTAACTTATATTGTTTTAATAACGGGTGCTTTTTTATTTTTCTTAGCTGTTTTAATCCAAATTTTAAGTGATTTTAAACATTATAAACAGATCATCTTACAATGAGATAATATTTTAAAAGTTAATGTTATTGTAATTTTATTATGATTAGCAAATATTTTTTGATTATCATACACTATTTATTGAAATATTACTATAACAGGACTACTTAGTCGTTTTACGCAGTTTTATTTTCAACTTTATCAATCAATTTTAATTTCGTTTTATTTCTTTTATGCTTTATTTATTATTACCTTTTTTATTGCTTTAGTCATATTACAGATTTATTTAATTTATTGGTATAAAATTAATGATTTAATTTATTTTAATCCGTTTCTTAATCTAACATTATTTTTAAATATTTTGGAACAGTATCTTTTTATGCGGTATCGAATTAATATATTAGTTATTTTTTTATTAAAAAAACTAATTATTATTTCATTTATTATTGCAAATATTATTAAAACATATCGATTAATTCTTTTTAAAAAGGAAACAACCCCACCACAACAGGACAGTATTATTACCAAAATTTTAACAAAATAATCTTTTTAAAATTAATAAACTAATTTTAATATTAACTATGTAATAAAAATTATTGAAAAACAAAGGAGAATAAAATAATGAAAAAATTAATGATGATTTTAGCATCAGTATCACTATCAAGCCCAATTGTTGGGACAGCAATTGCATGTCATGGTCCTAAAACTGGGGGTGAAATTAATACAACAGGAATACCAACTGTTGGTACTATTAAAGCAAATTTAAAAAAAGCGGGTTATGATGTTGATAACTTAGATGTTGATTTAGCGCCAGGAATGAAAACAGCAATTATTCGTTTTATGCCAGATGTTCCAAATCGCCCATTTTTAACAAAAAAAGTTGATTTAAAATGAACAACAAATGATATTAGTAAAATTATTACTGTTACATCATTGCCATATGATAATGGTTCTGGTACAAAATTAACCGTCGATGAAGTGTTAACTGTTGTTAATAGTTTAAATGGAACAAATTTTACTTTTTCTGATATTGAAATAAATTTTGATCAAGAAATTAGTCAATGATTAATTACGCCAAAACCAGGTGATAATTTTACTGGTTCAGCAGTTGAAATTGTTAATGAACCAATTACATTTTCGCAAGCATTTCCATTAAAAAATATTGGTGATATTTATCTCGCTGATGCAGTCTGAGCAGATTATAAAAAAGACCCTGAGGTTACAACAATGAATATGACAGCAGCAATTATGGAGTTTGTTGGGGACCGAAATCGTTTCGCAAGTTTATATAAAGATGCAATGTTAAAAGCGATGATGGGAGCTTTAGATGGTGGAATTGAAATATCAATTAATCAAGATAATGGGGAAGGGACTTTAAAAATTACAACGGAAGTTGAGCATGTTATTAATCATTCAACACTAACTGCTAATTTTACAGTCAAGACAACACCACGTAAGTTTTTAACGCAAGATAATGTTAAACCAACAGAAAAATTAATCCCTGTTAAATTAGATAAGATTTATACAAAAGAAACTGAAAACGAACTTCGTTATGATCTTGTTACAAAGCTATTAGGAAAACAATTTGCTGATCAATATCAGGAGATTTGATATAATGAAATTTGAGTAACTTTTAATGAGGATGGTAAAGGCGCAACTATTGAGGCTAAACAAGGCTCAAAAATTTTAGCAGCTTCTGATACTTTAGCTTCTTTAATGACAAAAATTCCAGCTTATAAATTAAATGTTACATTTGAATAAAAAGAAAAATAAACTCATTAATCTTATGAGTTTATTTTTTTATTTGAACAGGATATAATTAAAATTATTGCGGAATACAATAAAACATTAAATATTTAGGGGGAATACAATGACAACAATTTCATATGTTTTATTAGGAATTATTTTAGTTATTTTAGTTACTTTTCTAATAATTTATTTAGTAAAAACACATAAAAAACCGCTTGTAAATAATGATTCAGCATTATTACAGAAAGATATTCAAGCATCAAAAGAATTATTAGAGAAACAAGGATTAAAATTACAAAATCAACTTTCTGAACAAAAAAGAGAATTATAAGACTGCACCCCAAAAAGTAAGTAAAATTAAAAAAGAACTTTACTAAACTTTTAGAGGAGTTGCATTTTTTAATGGCAGGAAAAGAACAAAAATTTAAAACATATACTGCAGAATTTCGAAAAAATACAGTAAAAGAAATTGAACAAACATCGCTTACTTATATTGCACAAAAATATAAAGTAAATATAAAAACACTTGATTCATGACAAAGAAATTTTAAAAAAGGAATTTTAAATACACCAAAAGGTCCAAAAAAACCATTTGGAAAAAAAGATTTAAACTATTATAAAGTTAGGTATGAATTATTAAAAAAGCTCCATGACTTTTACAATTAAATAAACAAAAAATAGTATC
>NZ_RCOO01000141.1:0-3104 GCF_003987485.1 Spiroplasma endosymbiont of Megaselia nigra | reverse complement strand
AGTTTTCATTCTTTATTAAAAAAAGCAACAATTCATAACAATATTTACTTATCGCATGACGAATATATTAATGATGTTAAAAAATGAAATAAATGATATTCAAGCCGCAAAGAAAAGGATATAATAAATAAAAGTTTATAAACCTTTTTTACTAATACTTACTTTTTGGGGTGCACTCTATATTTTATCTAAAATCACTAATAAAAATGGATTTTAATATTATAAAATCCATTTTAAAAATCTTATTAATAACGACGTTGCATATGGTCAGATGCTTTATATTGTGGAATGTTAATCATATAACCATCTTCACGACGTCATAATCCTTTAATTACTTTTGTAATTAGATAAATCATAAAGATTGTTCCAATTAATGTTGCAGTAAAATTTAAAATATTAGCGAAAATTGCTAGTCCATTTTGTCCTTTTTGGAAGATACGGCCAAATGCTTCAATTAGTTTTAATAACGCCGTAATAATTTGGATCACTAACATTATTGTTACTAAAATAGTATAAACAGTTGAAACTAAACGTAATCATTTTCCATAAGAAGTTTCAGCCATCATATTAGCAACAACTTTATTACTATAAAAGCCAGGGACAAAAATTAAACTTAAAACACTAACAACAGCTAAAACTACCATCATAATGGCAAAATTTTGTTTTGAGTCTCCAAATCAAGTTTTATCTGTTGCCTTGTTATAAAAAATCATAATTGCAACAATACTAGCAAGAGCTGATACTAATCAAGCAGTCCCTAAATAACGGACAATAACAACGCGAGCATTTTTTGTTGCTTTAACATCAGTATCTGGTAATCATGTTAATGCAAATGGTGCAAAAAAACCACCAATTGATAACGCTAATACCGCTAAACTTCATTTGTTTGCACATAATTCGGCATCAGTACTGCTAATTGCATAACGAATCAATCCAATATTACAAATTATTGTTGTGAAAAATGAAAAAATCACTACTAGTAAAAGTACAACTTTAAAACTTGTTAAATCAGCATATGAATTCATTAATAAAGTATTTGCAACGTTGATATCACCAGGAAAAGTCCCATTGTTATATCGGCCTAAGTAATAAAAGTAAGCCCCTCCTGCTATTGCCATTCCTGCAATACCCACAATACTTGATAACACAATTCAAAATCTAGTAAAACCAAAATTTCTTGTCATCATTTGTATAATCACTATTCCTTTCTACAATTACATAATTAATTGTATGCTGGTTTTAATATGATTACAAGATATTTTTTTATTCTTTTTTAAAAAGAAAACTCGGGTTTTTCCCCTTATTTTATGGTACATTTAATAAGTGAGGTAAAATTAAAAAAATGAAAGCATTTGATTATGAAGACATTCAATTAATTCCAGAATTATGTGTTGTTAATTCTCGAAAAGAATGTGATACAACCGTTAAATTAGGAAAACATACTTTTAATTTACCTGTCGTACCTTCAAATATGGCAACGGTAGTGAATGAAGAATTATGTGAAAAATTAGCAGAAAAAAATTATTTTTACATTATGCATCGTTTTAACGTAGATCAAGTTAAGTTTATTAAACATATGAAAAGTAAAAACTTGGTTACATCAATTTCAGTTGGTGTTAAACCAGATGATTTTGCACTAATTGAAACATTAAAAAAAGAACAATTAGTACCTGACTATATCACAATAGATATTGCTCACGGTCATGCTTTTAGTGTAAAAAAAATGATTGAACATATTCGCAGCCATTTAGGTCATGAAACATTTATTATTGCAGGTAATGTTGGAACACCAAAAGCTGTTCGTGATTTAGAACAATGAGGCGCTGATGCAACAAAAGTTGGCATTGGACCCGGAAAAGTCTGTATTACTAAATTAAAGACTGGTTTTGGTAATGGTGGATGACAATTATCGGCTGTTAAATGATGTAGTAAAGGTAGTTCAAAACCAATTATTGCAGATGGTGGATTACGAGTTAACGGTGATATTGCGAAATCAATTCGAATGGGGGCAACAATATGCATGATTGGTAGTTTATTTGCTGCGCACAAAGAATCACCTGGAAAACAAGTTGAAAATAATGGTATTAAATATAAAGAATATTTTGGATCAGCAAGTGAATATAATAAAGGTGAAAAACGTTATGTTGAAGGTAAAAAAGAGTTAATTGAAATTCGTGGCAGCATTTTTGAAACATTACGTGAAATGACAGAAGATTTACAATCATCAATTTCATATGCTGGTGGTAAAGATCTTTCGGCCATTAAAAAAGTTGATTATGTAATTTTAAAAGATAGTAATTTTTAAAAAAAATCCCATTTTAAATGGGATTTTTTTAACGAAAACTACGTGATTGTTCTTGTTTATAACGTCTTTTTTCTTTTTTGCTCATTCAGTGTTCACGTTTTCGGGCTTCTTTTCTTTTAACTGAAGAAACCTTGTTAAATCGTTTTAACGCTTTGTCTAGCGGTTCTCCTGCTTTGACAACAACAGTAGCCATAATATTTCAACTCCTAAAACTATATAAATTAACAATATCATCTTATCACACTTTTTTTAACAAAACAAACTTTTCTGATTTTATGTATGCATAAAATTAAAATATTTATTGGAATATAAATATTTTAATTAATTTCTTTAAATTTCCTACCATATCTTAAACTTAATACCATATTTTTATTCTTTTTTAACCTTTGTTAAAATTTCATAATTATTATTCCCGATTGTTAATTTTTCTTGGACAACTGTTTTAATTTTTCGCGATAAAAAAAGAAATCCTGCCATTGTTTTTTCATAATCTGTTATAACAACTTCTGAAAAAAGACCTTTTTCAAGGCAAAGTGCTTTTATTTTATATGATGTTCATATCCTTTGACATAAATTTGGAATTAATGTTATTAAATCTGAAACAGATAACATAACATTAAAATTATGATTAAGATATTGTTGAAAGATATTTTGACAATTAATCCAACCATAATTTAATTTAAAAAGGTCTTTTAAAGACTGCACCCCAAAAAGTAAGTATTAGTAAAAAAGGTTTATAAACTTTTATTTATTATATCCTTTTCTTTGCGGCTTGAATATCATTTATTTCATTTTTTAA
>NZ_RCOO01000140.1:0-3107 GCF_003987485.1 Spiroplasma endosymbiont of Megaselia nigra | reverse complement strand
TTAAAAACCTTCTAAAATTTATAAATTTTATTTACTTTTTATTTATTAAATAATTAGTATTTAATGATTTTTCTAAACTAGGTGATTTTTCTTGTATTTCATTACCATCATCATTTTTCAATAGTTCAGGATAACAATTTTTATAACTTAATTTAAGATGTTTTCTAACTATATTAAAATCAAGTACCTCAACCTCAATTTCATCACCAACAGTGAAAAAATCTTTAATATCTCTTACATAATAATTTGAAATCTCACTAATATGAATTAAACCATCAGCCTTTTCTGCTCTACAAAAAGCACCATAGGGTGTAATGTTTGTTATTTTAACATTAACTTTATTTCCTTTTTTATACATAAAATTAAATATACTTCCTTTCTTTAAATGCTTTAATTATATCATTAAGACTATAAAAATCATTTGCAGGAATTGGGCGAGCGGTTGATTTTCTTAAATTTTTGTGATAAAATAACTTACAAGTTAAAAAATATTTTTGAGGTTCTTTCAAATAAATTTGGGAACCTTTATAAAATTCTTCGCTTAACGCTTAGAATTTTTACCAAGTATTTTGAAAAGCGCGACAAAAGTTTTTTTTAAACTTTAAGTAATTTTTCATAAAATTATGAAAATCACCGCGAGCCCAGATTATATCAGTATCAAATAATAAATTTGAGTAAAGGAAGGATAGTATGAGATATTTAATTTTATCAATAAAGTGCTTTTTCCTAACTGAAACAAAAAAGAAAATAGCAATATTGTTAATAACAATTTTATTGTTAGGATTATGTATTTCTTTGCCTATTGTATTTGTCACAGCTGCCAATAATAAAGCAAAATTTGAAAATTCATTTTTAGAAAGAGATAGAACTCGTGTATTTTTTAATAAAAATCAAAAAATAGGTCAAGCAATAATTGACTATAAAACAGAAAATGAAAAAAATAATTCCAATGATATATTTAAAAATAATATAAATACACTATATTTTTATGGTGTACAGACGAAACTAATTTAAATTTTGATAAAGTATATAGTGTTGTTTACTCATTATTTTATTTGAAATATAAAAATATGATAAATTTAAAAAAATTTTCAATCAAAAGAATTGAATGAGAAATTTATTCAAAAGAATGAGATAAAAAATATATTTTAGATAATAAAAAATATGATGGTTATTTTATAAATTAAAAAGTTATTTTTAGAATGTAGTCTAAAAATAACTTTTTATATTTCTAATGTAATTAATGATAATTTTTCATTGCTTTTATTAAATAATTGTAAATTATTAATATTAATTTGTTCTTTTTCAGTAAAAATTATAATATCATAATTTCCATAACCTCATATTCCCGATATTTTGATTTTATTTAAAACATTAATATTTTGTGAAAAAAATATTTTCATATTATTTTCAACAAAATTATTAATTAAATTTAATCATTCTGATTTTGAATATACTGTTCCTTTTTTATGATAAGCATATAATTCATTTAAAACTTGTTGTACTTTATCATTAGAAATTATTAAATTAGTTAAATATTTACCATATTCGCCATCTGATAATTTAATTTCAGAAGGTATAAGCGAAGGAATGTTATTTGTTTCTAGTTCATTTGTTACGGATAATCAATTAAAATAATTTGCTTCTAATTGATAAATAGGATTTTCTGAAATATCATTATTTATAACTTTTATATTACTTGTTTCCATTTCATAATAATTCTTATTTTTTAAATCAGAAAAATCAAAATATGATGATTTTAACTGTACTATACAATCTTTAAACTCGTAGTATGCTTCTTTTCCTTTGCCTTATTTAATTCTTGGTTCAGAAAGTAATTCAAAATAATAAGGAGAAACTAATTTAATATCATCATTATAACCTTTATTAATTGCCATATTACTATATACATAATTTGACAACATATATACAACTTGCTTAAATATTTTTACTGCAATATCAGATAAATAAGTTGGATTATTAAACTTTCAGTTTTCAAATAAACCATCAATAACATTTTCAGGTTTTTGTCCTTCGAATAATTGTTTTACTATTGCACTTTCATTTGTGGGATTACCTTTTTCATCGTATTTTGCACCGCGAAATTTTCTATCATAATTATAACGATATGTTAACATATCTCTTAATACTTCTTCTAAATCTCCGTTTAGGGGAGAAGCTTGTATTTCGATTAATAAATCACCATATTGAGGAAGATTATTTTGTCATATTGGTGGAAGTAATCAAATAGATGGTGTTTATGGCATTTTGTCAGGTATTTTAACATTATATGAATATTTACCAGGAGGATTATAATATGCAACAATATTACCTTCTAAAATTCTTGCATTTTTAATCACTTGTTTTATTGGTTCTTCATCATGGTCACCAATACTAACTAAAATTAAACAATCATTTGGAGTAGAAAAATGTCTTGCTATTTCAAATGGTAAAAAACTATATCCTAATCAATATTGAAATATTCGTACATTAGGATTTGTTTCAATTGGCATTGATAATAATGGTACTAATAATAATGGTACTAAACTAGCATTTTGAATAATAGATTGTGGATAAGAATAAACACCATTCACATTGCCTCAACATTTTATATTTCCAAATAAAATTGATTTAGGATATTTAATTTCAATCCCAGTAAAGACAGTATCTTCTGGCAATGATTTTTGTAAAACTAAATGAATACTATTCTGGTTTTTTCACTTAAAATCAGTTATTTTAACTAAATGAGTAGATTTTATAATATCAACACCATCAGGTGTATAAGGGCGTTTATATTCTTCAATGATATATAATTCATTTTTGTTGTTTTCAATAATTGGTTCATTAATAGATACTATTTTTAACTCTAATGTTTCTAAAAATTCTTTGTATTGTTTTGAAATATAATTGATTAAAATATCTTTTTCATCAATCATAACATAACTTGTACTATTATCTTGGACTGTGGTATTTTGTTGAATTTGTAATTTAAAATTAAAGTCACTAATTTCATAACCAATAATTTTAATATATTCATCTTTGTCAATAAAACCTATTTTAACGCTATTTTGAGAGTAGTTTAAGGTTGGTTTTTGTTTTGTCTTAAC
>NZ_RCOO01000139.1:0-3116 GCF_003987485.1 Spiroplasma endosymbiont of Megaselia nigra | reverse complement strand
TTTTTGAGCAATAAAACTTATCTTATTATTTTTAACTTCTTGTACTATCATTTTTCTAAAATCTGCTGTATATTTATTAAATTTTTGTCCTTTTCTTGCCATATAAAAATGCACCTCCTCTAAAAGTTTAGTAAAGTTCTTTTTTAATTTTACTTACTTTTTGGGGTGCAGTCTAAGTATGGAAATACTTTTTTATTTTGCCATATTTATCTTATTATGTTATGATTTAAAAAGGATTTAGGGGTGTAGTTTAATGGTAGAACAGCGGTCTCCAACACCGTACGTTGTGGGTTCAAGTCCTGTCACCCCTGCCAGTTTAAACAGTGGAAGTATACCCAAGTCTGGTTGAAGGGGGCGGTCTCGAAAACCGTTAGATGGAGTGATCCATGCAAGAGTTCGAATCTCTTTACTTCCGCCATTTAATGAAGAAAAAATGAAAAATCATTTCTAATATTAGAAATGATTTTTCATTAATATTTAATTTTTGGAACAGCAACAAAAGCAATTGTGTTTAACCCTGCATGTGCAACAAAGATATTAGCTAAATTTTCGGTTTGGTAATTAACTTTTAATTCATTTAATTTTTGTGTAACATTATCTCAAACTTCGCTAGCACATTCACTTGTTTTTAAAACAAATAATTGAAAGTTTATTTTAACTGTTTTTTTAAATTTTTCTAATGTTTCAACTAAAGTTTCAATTAAATTATTTAAAGTTCGTGATGAGGCAATTTTTTTAGGATGTTCTCCTCATTGAATTAAAATTTTAATTTTAAATAAGTTAATTAATGATAATAAAACTTTTCCAACACGTCCACCTTTTGATAAACGATCTAAACTACCAGGAATCATTGCCATATATGTTTTTTGCTCAAGTTCATTTGTTTTTGCAATAATTTCTTCGACACTAAGCTTTTGTTTTGTTAATTTATTAGCATAAATTATTAATGTTTTTAAAGCAAAAGCTGCTGTATGATTACGAACAACATGAACTTTTCCACGATATTTTTCATCTTGACTTAAAAGATAAGCAGTTGCATATTGGCTTGAAAGTTTCTCAGCAATTGGATAATGAATAATTTCATCATATATTTTTAAAATTTCGTCATATTTAACCATTAATTCACCAGTTGATACTTGACTTGTTTTTGTTGTTCCTGTTTGAACAACTTCATAAAAATTATGTTTTGTTGTTTCTTCTTCCGTATCTAAGATATCAACTTCATTATTTAAAATAATGTGTAAGGGAATAACATGAATACCTAATTGTTTAATTTCTGCTGTTGTGAAACCTGCTGATGAATCAGTTAAGATTGCAATTTTTTTACTCATTGGTTGTACCTCCTTTTATTCATCTCAACATACTATCACAACCGTATTTGCTCCTGTATGAGCTGCTATAATATTTGACAAAATGTATGTTGAAGTAATTTTAGCACCCTCGTCTTCAATAATATTGTAAACTTCTTTTAATGTTTCATCGTCTGTTTTTGAATGCAATAAAATAATGTTTTTTCAATTTTGCCGTTCTTTTTTTATTTGTCCTAAAGCTGTTTCAACAGCTTTTTTAAATGTTCTAGTTTTATCAAATTTATCAATGCGACCATCATATCTCAAAATAGGGGTTATCTTTAAAAGCGATGCTAAAGCTGCCGCTGCCGCTGTAATTCGACCCCCGCGTTTTAAAGTTTCCAAACTTTTTGGGATAATAAAGGCGATAACTTTTGTTTTAATTAAATCAAGTTTTGATTGAATTTTTGTTAATTCAATTCCTTCTCCAATTCATTGATATACTAGATCAATCATATATACTAGCAGTTGACTTACCCCGTCAGTATCAATAACAAAGACTTTGTTTTTATATTCATCGCCTTGAGCTAACACTGAAATATTTTGATGCTGACCAGATAGCCCTTTTGATAATCCCATAAAAACAATGCCATCATATTTTTTTAACAATTCGTTTCAAGTACTTAAGATTTTTCCCATCGGAATTTGACTAGTTTTGATAACTTGATGTTCTAAAATATCATAAAATTCATTAAATGAAATAACATCTTCGTCATCTTCCACTTCACTTCCATCTGGAAAATTTAGTAATAATGGTAATAAATAAGTATCTTCATATTTTTTTAAATCGTCTTTCTTAATTCCAGACGATGAGTCGATTATTAATGCAACTTTGCGCATATTTTTCCTCCATTTATTTCTATCTCTTAAGTATCATTGAATCTAAGTTAAGGTATTGTTAACGTCTTAACAATATATTAATTATAAACTTTGATATAATAATTTCAAGGATGAAAGGAAGATAACAATGAAAATTACTACTGAACAGAAAAAAATGTATGAGACTATTTTACAAGCATTTGGACCATCTGGATGTGAGCAAGAAGTTGTTAAACTATTAAAACAATATTATCAAAAATATACTTCAGAAATAATTCAAGATAATTTAGGGAGTTGCTTTGCTGTAATTCGAAATCAAAAAGGAATTACAAATCCAAAAAAAGTAATGTTAATGGCACATGGTGATGAAGTTGGTTTTATGGTTAGCCAAATTAATAGTAAAGGTTTAGTTCGTATTAATCCATTAGGAGGTATTTGAGAACAAACATTATTAGCTAAACGAGTAAAGTTATTAAAAGATGATGGAACGTTTTTGATTGGTGCGATTTCAGCAATTGCACCGCATTTGTTATCACCAGAAGCTCGATTAAAACCAACGCCAATTGCTAATATGTTAGTTGATTTTGGTTTTTCTTCACAAGCAGAAGCCTATAAAGCTGGAATTCGAGAAGGAAATTTTGTAATTTGTGAAGGTTCAATAGTTTTCTTAAATGATAAACGATTATTATCAAAAGCGATTGATAACCGAATGGGTGTTATTTTAGGATTAGAAGTTTTAGAACAAGTTAAAAATAAACAATTAGACTATAGACTGCACCCCAAAAAGTAAGTATTAGTAAAAAAGGTTTATAAACTTTTATTTATTATATCCTTTTCTTTGCGGCTTGAATATCATTTATTTCATTTTTTAACATCATTAATATATTCGTCATGCGATAAGTAAATATTGTTATGAATTGTTGCTTTTTTTAATAAAGAATGAAAACT
>NZ_RCOO01000138.1:0-3140 GCF_003987485.1 Spiroplasma endosymbiont of Megaselia nigra | reverse complement strand
CACAAGCAGGAAATTTAATACCAAATTCTATAAAATAACGATAAATCAATTGTTCTGGTGTATCGTGGTATTTATTAAATCTTGTTTTAATAAAATCTAGCTGCTCTTTTGTAAATTAAGGTATTTTTTTAATACATTTTTTACGTTTTTGTTTATAATCTTTGTGTGCATCCGATGGTTTATAATCTTGTATATTTTTAAATCGTTTAATTTCTCTTTTAACAGTATTAATTCCAAGACCCATTTGCCGCGCTATTTCTGATAAATTAATTGAATCATTTTTCTTTTTACAAGTATCAGATAATAATAAATCCTTAAATAAATTTCGTTCATCAAATATTAAGTGTTTAAATTTTCTCATTTTTATACAAATTCCCTTCATTTTTTCTTATAATGTATTATATATAAAATAAAGAGGTTAAGAAATATGCAAGAATTTAGTAAAGTTAACAACAAAAAACGAACAACTAGTTATGAATATTTAAACAAAAAATATGACTTAAATTTTAGCGACTATAATTTTGGCTTTGATTGAGAAGTATTTAAAGATTTTGTTGGTGATAGTTATGCTAGATATTTTACTTCATACTGTTTTTTTAAATTTGTTTCAGCTGGAAGAGGTACTAATAAAACATGAAATCATTTGGCAGAAAAATTATTTTTTGCTTGCAATTTTACTGATGCTTCATCGATCATTTTACGAAGATATGCCAATACCCATGAAGATACTACATTTGGTGATATGATTAATGTGTGTAATTACTTATATGATAAATATGGGGTTGATTTGGGACCTGATAATGAAAATGGCATTGTTTGACCAAAAAATGTTAAAGAAGGTGGCGAAATTATTTTTCCTAATGGTACTCGGATTACTTTTGCTGGCTATGATAATGGTAATAAAATTATGGGTAAAGTTGGTAAAGGTAGTGGTATTATATCGGCATGAACTGATGAAATGATCCATGCTGAAGAAAAAGAAATCTTAACTGACAAAGAATTAGATAAAAGATATAATAATTTAAGATTTTCAATGTTTCGGAGCAAAAGTTTAAAGGTGTCTTACGAAAAATACATGGATTAAAATGATAATGAACAATATAATTTAGATAATCCTATTCCATTAACAGAATTATCTTGGACATTTCAAGAATGAGATAATATAATAAAGCAATACGAAACAGTAACAACATATTTTCATAAAACATATTCTAATCAATTTACTTTTAATCCTTTTGATAAATACCGTGTCTTTTATGAAAAATTTGTAACGCCATATTTGCCCTTAAATGCCCGAATGCAAACTATTTTAAAAGAACACAATCAGGTATATTCAGAAAATACAAAGGCATTTAATGGATTGGGGGTTTTCAATTTACGATTAACAATGGGTGCTGTTTGAAACAAAATTCCTGATATTACTAAAAAACTTGTTTTAACAAATAAAGAAGAACGACCTGATTTATTTGAACTTGAATACTACGGTTTTGAATATAATGACAATGACCCCAGTATTTATGTTTTACGAAATTATCGTAAATATATTAAAGAGTATAATCTACAAGATTTTTATAATACTAATACAAAACAGTATCAATTTGATAATTATTCAATTGGTGTTGACTATGCTAATGGTAGTGCCGATCATACCGTATTTTTGTTTAATGGTTATAAAATTAATGAAAATAACGAATATGATAAGTATTTAATTGAAGAAAATGTTGTTACACCAAAAAACGCCATGAATTTAAGCGAAATAGTTGAACATTATGGGCAATGAATAATTAATACCTTTGATAAATTTGATGGTTTTGAATATACCACATTTCATTATGATATTAATTCTCATGACTTTATGCAAAAATTGCAAGAAGATATTTACCCTTATTTAGGATATAAAATTAAAATGTTTAAAGCTAAAAAACATCAAACATCACTTAATAAAGAAGCGGGTATAATTAATCGTGTAACATGAATCAGAAAAATGTTTGTTCAAGGTAAAATATATGGTATATTAGATAATTTCCCATTTCTAGATAAGTGTATTAGCGAATTAAGATTTAACGATACTAAAACAAATACACCTGATAGTAAAATGTATCATGGCCCATATGATGCCTTGTTTTATGGTTCTTACCCATATCGTTTTAAAATGGGAATTTAATATATATGTTATTATATGTTATAATATTATTGAAATAAAATTAAAGAATATTTCACTTAACTTTTATCTATATGTTTATTAAATCTGTAATAGCAGATTTTTTAGGTTTTGGGCGAGCGGTTGATTTTCTGAAATTTTGTGATAAAATGACTTACAAGTTAAAAAAAGTTTTGAGGTTCTTTCAAACAAATTTGGGAACCTTTATAAAATTCTTCGCTTAACGCTTAGAATTTTTCCCAAGTATTTTGAAAAGCGCGGCAAAAATTTTTTTAAACTTTAAGTTATTTTTCACAAACTTATGAAAATCACCGCGAGCCCAGATTAGTACAATATAATCACAATAATAATCATTCTAAATAACCGCCTTTCTAAAATACATTTAAAGTGCTTGACTTGCATATATATCTATATATAATCTCAATAGATCTTGATAAAAAGTTTCAAGATGAAAGAAAGGAAATTATATAAAATGAAAAAACTATTAAGTTTATTAAGTGTATTAACAATTAGTGGAATCGCTTTACCAACAACAATTGCTGCTAGTCCTTATCAAAAACAAGAAAAATTAAATAATGAAATTAATTATCAACAAATAAATAATTTAGAAAGTTTAAATAGAAAAAAAAGAGAAAATAATAATCAAAATATTTTTGGTATTTCAGAAGTTGTCATTGAAACAAATGGAGACATTTTTTCTTCTGGAGTAGCATTAAATAATAAAGTATACTTTGGCTCAGATGATCATAATGTTTATGAATATGATCCGGCAACAGGACAACAAAAAGTTGTCATTGAATAGACTGCACCCCAAAAAGTAAGTATTAGTAAAAAAGGTTTATAAACTTTTATTTATTATATCCTTTTCTTTGCGGCTTGAATATCATTTATTTCATTTTTTAACATCATTAATATATTCGTCATGCGATAAGTAAATATTGTTATGAATTGTTGCTTTTTTTAATAAAGAATGAAAACT
>NZ_RCOO01000137.1:0-3156 GCF_003987485.1 Spiroplasma endosymbiont of Megaselia nigra | reverse complement strand
TTGAACTTTGCCAATTCATTTAGGGTTAGCAGTATCATTATCTAAAACTTGTTGAATAGTATCCATATTAATTGGATATGCTCATACTTGTTTATTAATTATTAAACCATTTACATTATTAAAATTATAACCTTTATCACGGTTAACTTGTCCTTTTGTATATGTTTTTTCTAAATGAAAACTTTTTGATACAGGAATACCCATTGCAGTATTTTCATATAATTCACCATTAACCATCGCTTTTAATTGGGCTTGTGAACCAATTACTTTTAAATAAGCAGGTGTTAATCCTAAATATGTTCTTCGACCTAAAACCATAAACATTTTATCGGTTGGCAAACCAAAATATAAATTACTAATTTGATTTGTTAATTCAATCAAAGTTTCATTTAATTTAAAGAATGCTTTATTTGCATCATCAGCATTTTCTGCTGTATAACTACGAAATGGAATTACTTCATATTGACCATCTGCTAAACAATAATCATAAATAGCCTGAATTAATTCACATTCTAAATTAACAAATTTATTTTGTACAACACTAGAAATAGCATCAGCAATAACACCATTTTTAATATTTTGTTCTATTAATGCCAAATCAAATGCTTCATTCATTAATTTTAAATTAAATCTTTTATCAATAGGAACTGGAATTCTTGTTAATCCCATTGTTTGAGTTGTCCCACCATTTGGCAATGAATAATCATCTTGTCATACCACACGATGAGTTAAATTATATAATGCTTGTCCTGCATTAGATAATCAAGCAACTTGTTCTGCGGTTGCTGTTGCATATTGCATAATACTTGCATATTCATTATATAAAGGTCCACGCAATAAAGCATTAACTATCCATTGCTTGTTCAATATCAGCAGCCCAAAGATTAGGATTAAAATCACTTTCTATAGGATCTAATTTACGAGCAAAAGTTAAAATTGTATCTAATTCAACAACCCCATCATCAAATTCAACAGTTGAATATTTTAGAAGATTATCATCGGTATTAAATACTTGACCATCTTTTCCTAAACCTTCATTGTATTTAATATTTTTCTTTCTTTTATATGTTAAACCAAAATTATTTGCTTCTTTTCACGCAAATAATGCTTCTCAACTAAATTTTTGTTGATAAGTTTGCAAATATCATTGATCAAATGATTCACGATCATTTTTTGTTGCTTGATTAACAATATCTCCAAATATTCTTTGTGGATTTTGTGCCATAATTATCTCCTTCTTTCTTATTTATTAAATACATTGTCTGTATCTAAAATATTGTTTTCTTTGTTATCTGTTTTTGGCACACCACCGGTATTAACGATTTGTACCTTAATTAATTCATCATAAACACTTTGTAAATGTGTTTTAATTACTTCAATATCATCAGTAATATCATAAGATTTTAATAAGACATTTTTAAATTCTTCATTATCAGTTAAAGAATTATTAAAATTATTAATTTCAATTTGTTTTAATTGCATGGTTTGTTGTTCTAATTGTGAAATTAATTCAGTGTTTTTTGTTTGTAATTCATTGATTTGTTGATTGCTATTTTCTAAATTACTTGCATTAAATTCTTCAACTTCAGCAGTATTTTCTAAAATAATTTCAGCAGTTTTAATATCTAAACTACCATCTTCATTTTTAATAGGTTCATTATTTTCATCAATAAGAACATATTTTACATTTTTTAATGTCATTGTTTTTCCTCCTATTTTTTAATATTTATATTTGTTCTTTTTCTAATTGCCTTTTGGATAATTTCAAAACTATCCACTCGAAAAGATAAAAAATAGCGTTTAGTTTTTAAGTTTAGTTGATTAAATACTGATCCTTTAATTTTTATCTCATCATATTTTTTTAATTTTAAAAACTCAGATACAATTGGTGGATTATATATTGATAATGTTGAATAATTCAATCCCTCTCATTGACATTTAGCAGAGCAAGCATCAACTTCAACCCCACCAGCAACAAGTGCCTTAATTTTAGTTTTAATTGGATTTTCATGTAATCTAACAGTTAGTTCTAATTTGTTAACTCTTTTATTTTTTATTTTAGGTTTATTGGTTATTGATTTTTTAGATAAATTACTTTTTGTTTGTGTCATTTTTATCAACTCCTTTTGTTATAAAATATTGTAAATGTTTTCATGCATCGTGTTCATGCTCTGTCATTTTAATATTTCCTTTATAAATATAATTTTTCTTAACAACTGGCGATTGTAAAATATAATTTAAATTAAATAGATATTTACATAAAACCTTTAAACCACCGATTAATTTAGGAGTAGATAGTGGGTTTGTTATTTTTAATCCCTTATGCAGTTAATAATCTTCAATTATTACAATAACTTTATTTAAATAAGAACAAATTTTATTTTTAAATTCATTTAATATTAAGTAAATATTATTTATTGCTTTTTCTTCAGAGGTAGAATGAAAAGTAATATTATTAATTATTTTCTTTTGTAAAACATTATAAATAATAATACCGGTTTTTCCACTTCCGGCGGGGTCAATTGCAATAATATATTTTAATTTATTTGTTTTATTTTTTTGTCAATTTGTAATATCTTTCATCCATCTGATGCTAAATCTAAAATATCGTTAATTTTGTAATGTTGCATATAAGAAGCAATAATATCTCACTTGTTTTCAAATAAAATTAAGTACATTTTTGCTCATTCTAAACATTGCAAATCATAATGCTTTTTATGATGTGAAATACGACAATCAACAGGTTTACAATTAATTCAAGCAAATGAAGTTGTTATTTCATTTCAAGTTTTATTGATATATTTACTTTTATATTCTTGCATAATATTTTTTCCCTTCTTTTTATTTATCTTTTTAAATAAACAGAAAAATCCTTTATTGGTTAATATTTTGATATTTAGTAAATAATTTATTTTAGTATTTAATTACTTCGCCGCCCGCTTCACTTTGAAGGTGAGCGGGGGCAGATAGGATATTTTGATAGAGTTTACCCCCATACGGAAATAAACAAAAAAAACAGTTTACCCAGTTATTAATTACGCTTCATCCATCCCTAGACATCTTTAAGCATCAAAATATTAAGTTTTAGATTGCATTATTCATCAGATAGTACCTTTATTAAAAATGATATTATTAGTTGTTAAACCGAAAAAATAT
>NZ_RCOO01000136.1:0-3166 GCF_003987485.1 Spiroplasma endosymbiont of Megaselia nigra | reverse complement strand
AGTTTTCATTCTTTATTAAAAAAAGCAACAATTCATAACAATATTTACTTATCGCATGACGAATATATTAATGATGTTAAAAAATGAAATAAATGATATTCAAGCCGCAAAGAAAAGGATATAATAAATAAAAGTTTATAAACCTTTTTTACTAATACTTACTTTTTGGGGTGCACTCTAATATTTTTCTTTTTTTCCTTTAAATGATTTAAACTATACTTTTCTTTATTATACTTAATTGTTTCTAATTCAACAAGGCGCTGACGTCGTAATTCTAAAGTTGCTAATTTTGTTTCTACTTGTTTCATTTGTTCTTCATCTGCTAAATACTCAAATTTTTTTCGTAAAATTCATTGTTTTTTTACTTCACGTCATAATAAAAAATATGATAAAAAAATTACTAAAAAACAAATAATAAGTAAAGTAAAACCCACAATAAAATAATTATTCATAGTGTTAAACATATTCATAAAAATTACTGCTAAGGTAAAACATGTTGTATAATATATTATTGCAAAAATACTTGAAATAATAATTCAACTTTTAAAACTAGCTGCTTTTTTTAATTTTACATATGGCAAACCAATAAAATAAAAGAAAAAACAAGCACAAATTAGACCAACAATACCAGCAATAATATAATGTAATTCATAAGTTCGATAGGAAATAACACCTGTTAAATTTTTAATATTATTATAAGCCATTGCACAACCAGCACTAATAAAATAACCCATAAAAGTTCCTAAAATTGAAAAACTAATAACTAATAAACGTGCTGCAACTTCAATTCGTGTATTTCATTGGAGTGCTAGTTCATCTCGTTTTGAACTAATTTTTGTTAACATAATAGTTTTTCTCCTTACTCTCTTAGTGCTCTAATTTGGTTTGATATTTCATTTTCTAATTTGGTTTGATATTTTTTACGATCACTTTTTAAAAATAAGCACCCCAATATAAAACAACAAAAAGCAACAATCGCAATTGAAGGTAAAACAAATGGGTTAATATTTAATCCAGCAACTGAATTTTTAGCATAAATAAATTGTAAAATAGCTAATCCAAGAATTGAAAAGCAATTAATATTACCAACAATACTAACAATAATTATTCAAATATTAACAGTTTTTAATGTTTTAGTAATTAAAATTGGAATTGTTATAAAAAAGAATGTTGTAAGCCATAAAATAGCTAATAAAATAATTATTCCAATTACAATTGGTTGACCAATTGCTACAATTTGATCAGTAAATGGAGTTTTAAATTTGGATAATAAAGAAATAATAAATTGTGCTCCTACCTGCCCTAACGTTGGAATATATATTAGAGCAACTAAAATTAACAATAATTGTGAAAAGACAATTAAAGTTCTCGCTATTGTTTCACTTTTAGTAGAAAAATAATACTTACTTGCTTCAATGTTGTATTGGTAAGGTAATGGACGAATTTGTTGTTTTCGATTTAATTCATATTCCCCTAATGATTTTACGGTGTGATCAATAACATTTTTATCTAAATTTTTTAAAACTGGCGGACGATTATCAACAACAAACTGCATTTTTTTTACTACTTTTGCTGATTGTTCTTGATTTATTGTTTTACTATTTTCTGTTTTTTTCATTAAAGCACCTTCCTATTCAACTATATTTAATTTAGAACTAAAATCTAAACTTTCAGCAACAGCAAGGTTAATTCGTTTCTGCTGACGAATTGCTGAGAATCATAATAAAAAACTGCCTCAAAATAACATTAACATACAAAGTCCAGCCATAATTACCCCCGGTAAATTTAGCCGAACAGGAATATAAAGATATGCAATAATGCTTAATCCTAAAATTAGTAAAACAAAGATGCATCCGACTGTATTAAAAATAATTCCAGTTACCTTTAAAAGTTTAATATTACGAACAATTAATGTTGGAACTACAAATATTAAAGAAAAGATAATCCCAAACAGAGCAATAACAATGGTAAGACCACGAAAAACACCATCAGCTAAACCAAAATTATTAAAAACGGCAGGAATTGGTAATTTACTAGTTGCAATCATTGCTAAAGAAGCTGATACAATAATAATTACTCCTAGCATAACCGCTTGTCCAATTAAAATCATAATTCTAGCAATAACTTCCATTGGTGTAGTAAAATAAATTCTTGTTAACCGAACATCATTTTTTTGAAAATCTTGTGTTGCTTTCTCCATCAATAATCACCTAATTTAATAATTTCTCCCTTGTTTACAATGATTATAGCATTTTCTTTTAAAAATACTATCTTTCTTAATAAAATCTTAGAATAAAGTTTTAGGTACCGGCTATACATAAAAAGCAAGATTAAACGATTAAAATGCCACCAGAAAATAATCATTAATCTTGAAGTTATAAACTATATTAGACAAAAATTAAAGTTACGTTGATTATCAGAATAAATTTTATGAGAATATCAAACGAAATATCATGAAAAATTAGGACCAAGTTTATCAGAAAAATCACTATATGCCTTATATTATTTAACTGATTTTTTTATAATTCTTCTTGTATTTTTTTAAGGTCTTCTTCTACTAAATCAAATTCTTTTTTTTACTTCTTCTAATTTTACTTTTTCATAATTAAGTTTTTGTTTTGTAACATTTTTATCTTTTATTGTATAACTATTATTTTCTTTTCCTAAAAAGATTTCATAATCAAATGTTTTTATTATAAATTCGTCTTTTTCTTCATTATATTTTTCTTCTGTTTTTATATATTTTTCTGCTGCTAGTTTAAAGACTGCACCCCAAAAAGTAAGTAAAATTAAAAAAGAACTTTACTAAACTTTTAGAGGAGGTGCATTTTTTAATGGCAGGAAAAGAACAAAAATTTAAAACATATACTGCAGAATTTCGAAAAAATACAGTAAAAGAAATTGAACAAACATCGCTTACTTTTACAATTAAATAAACAAAAAATAGTATCTTTTATAAAAGAAAATCGTGCTAAATATTCATTAAAATTATTGCTTGATGTAACAGGTTTAAAGCGTAGTTATTGAGATAAATATAAAAATTATTCAATCAGTCAAAAGGATAATTAATCACTTAAAAATATTGTAAAAGTCTATGAAGAAAATTTAAAACAATTCGGATATCGTCGTATAACTAAATATTTAAAAGAAGATTATGGAATTATTT
>NZ_RCOO01000014.1:0-16229 GCF_003987485.1 Spiroplasma endosymbiont of Megaselia nigra | reverse complement strand
AAAGAAATTGTTGATGTACAGTGATCAAAATATAATGATAACAAAATTGTTATGAACAATTTAGATGCTGCAATTAATAAAATTAAAGAAACAAAAAAAAGATATAAGTGACATAATAATTCATTCAGATCATGGATCTTACTTTTTGGGGTGCAGTCTATTTACTCTTTTAATAAAATTCAACACTTCCAATTTTCATTTTTGTTCAGACATGATATATAGCCGTTCAAGAATAAGTATATGAAATTATTCTTGCTTTTAGATATTCTCCTTCAAAAAATAAATTATTAATATATAGACTGGCAAATTGTTCTACATAATTTATAAAAATCATAGGAACAAAATTAAGAAAATCATATTTTATAATTTCTTTGTATATTTGTTTATCACCTATTTTTTGTGTATTAAATTCAATATTTGTTTTTTTAGATATTGTTGTTCCTTGTCCACCTGCTGATGCACTAAAATCATTAAATTTAATATGTTTATATTTTTCTTTAAATTCTTTTAAACTATTTGCATAATCTGATCATTTAATTAAATTTATTTTTTTACTTTCGATTTTTTTATCATTTGTAATTGGACCAGTTATGTCTCAATTTAAATTTAAGTTTTTTAATATTACTGAAGGATTATTTTTTTTATTCAAATTTGCAATCTGTTCATACTTATCACTTTCTTTTAGCAGTGTTGATTTTGAAGGTTTAATTGAACCTTTATTATGTTCATTAGGTCAAACTAACAAATTAATTTTTGTATCTTTTTCATTTGAATCTGAATAATCATTTTTTTTGTTTTCTTCTTTTTGTGTTTCTTTATCACCAACATTATTTTCAAAATAAACTGAAACACTACCAAAATATAATGGGTCATCATCTGAAACAAAAATTCTTGCAGATGTTAATGAAATAAAATTTACATATATATTAGTGTTTCGTAATTGAGGATACAAGTTAAATATTCTTTCTACAACATCTAACTTATTAATCCTTCCTAAATCAGTAATTGTAATTATTGAATTTAAGTCAATTCTTTGTGGGGTAAATGTTACTAATATTTGTGCATCATTTCTTCCAAATGTTGAAGTTAATAAAGTTGCAGTTGAATAAGTAATGTTTTCTAAAACAACATCGGTTCAAGGTTCAATAATATCTAGAAAACCGGGAAAATTATTTATTATATATTGTATAATTGTAGTTCCGCGATTATCTGGTATTATTCCAAGATTAAAGTTGTTTCTATTATCAAATAATAAATAAGAATAATTATTTTTATTTGAATTAATTGTAACAGGATTAAGATTATAAAAAATTGAATTACCTACTTGAATTTCAATATCAGGATCTGTTTCAAAAGTTACTCAAATAAAATTATTTTCTGGGAAACTATTATTTTCTAATCTTTCTCGCAATACAATTTGTGCTTGATTATTTAATAATCTGTTAATAGTTATATCATTTCTATTAATATTTCTATTTAAACGAACAACTTGGTCTAAAATATTTTCTTCGCTATTTGTAGGAATTTTTCCTAATTTAGTATTTTTTATTAATTTTGGTAAAAATTTATCATTATTTTCTCTTTTCTTTCTTTTGCAATTTTCTATATCATTTTTTTCATAACTACTAGCAGCAATAACAGTTTGCATTGTAGTTCCACTGATAGTTAATACACATAATAAACTTAGTAATTTTTTCATTTTGTATTTCCTTTCTGAAATTGTGATAATTTTGTTATGTTGCTAAATTAATAATTGATAAATTTTTAATATAAAATAATACTATCATTGAAAGCAATCAGAATAAATAAAAATTTGGTAATAACTTTGCAAGGTATTACCAAATTCATAATATTTTTATTTTTTCTATAGTTACTTCGCTATTAAATTATTAATGATGATAAGCGATACTAATATTTTTTGGTTTAATTTGTAACGAATAACTTAATTCTTTTATAATTGCTTCATTAATTTCAACTGTTAAATCATTTAGGTTTTCTTTTGCCATTACTTTTCCACTAATATAAATGTGCAATAATGAATTATCAATCATGCGACATTCAACTTTATCTGCAAAATATTGGTGAGTCATATCACTGATTGAATATAAAATAATCTTTTTAATTGTTAATAAACTAACAACAATTGTCCCACGATGATTATTTTCAATTGTTAATTCATTAAAATTATTATTCATCTTCAATCTCTCCTTTTATGAATTGTTAAAATTAAGCTCGTCCGGAATATTTTCCATCACTAGTTGAAACAGTAATAACTTCTCCTTCTTTAATAAACAACGGAAGCTGTAATTCTCAGCCAGTTTCTAGCACTGCTTTTTTCATTGCACCAGAACTAGTATCACCTTTTACTGCTGCTTCTGCCTCAGTAACTGTTAGATCGACCTTATCTGGTAAAATAATTCCCAATACTTCACCATCATATTTGGTAACAGAAGCCATTACTCCTTCTTTTAAAAAGTTTTTTTCTCAAACTAAATTAGTTGAGGGAATTTCTAATTGCTCATAAGTTTGCGTATCCATAAAAATAACATTCGTACCATCATCATATAAATATTGCATTTCAACCTTATCAATCATTGCTTTTTCAACTTTATCACCACCAGTGAAAGTAATATTTGTTGTTGCATTGCTACGCAAATTTTTAACTTTTGTTTTAACATGTGCTTGCCCACGACCAGATTTTGAATGTTGTGCTTCAATTACTACGTAAATATTACCCTCATATTGAAACGTTAATCCTGGGCGGAAATCGTTTACACTAATCATCTTCTCCTTCCCTTTCTATTGTTCGTAGTTTAATTATATCGTAATTTTAAACAGATAGTTATTAAAATCAATAAAAAGGAGAAAATTTCTTTTAAACAAATTTTCTCCAAATATTTTAATTTTATAAAATTGTAAGGTGACCTAAATATTAATACTATTTTCACCACGATATCGATTTGAGGTTGATAACGCCTTAATAATAACATAATCAGTTTTTTTAGTAATTGCAAAATGACGGGGTGAGAAATAAAATGTTGGATTTAAGATAGCAAAATAAGCCATCATATTCTCAACTGATAAGGCTTTTAACACTTTCGCTTCACAATTAAATGTAATGGTATCTAATGCAAGTGGTTGGGTTTGATATAATGTTATCGAAATAATATCAGTTTTATCTGCAAAATGGATACTATTCTTATTAGCAATAATTTGTAATCATAATAATGCTGTCTTTGCACCATTACTTGCTAGTGGTTGTCATGGTAAATCAGTTCACGATTTTGAAATTCCATCCTTGTCATAATAAATAAATTTTAATTTCGCATTTGGAATTTCACCATGATATTCGTTTGTTTCTAATGCATCATAAACTGCATTTTGAAATATCGTTTCAGTTACTTTTGTGGTTGGTTGTTGTGTTTTAAAAACAGGAATTAAAGCTAATTCACTTTTAAATAAAGATAACGAAATTTTACTACGATCACGCGTTTCCATTCTAACACAACTGACAACAGTCACATGAACACTAATAACCATTAAAGCCGTAAAAGATGTTAACAACTTTTTCATATTAATAATCCTCCCTAAACGCCGCATAATCAGTTTGAATAATTGCTAATTGTTGTTGATAACGTTTTTCAATTATTTGGTATTCTTGTGTCGTTAGTAAGTACGGATTTAAAACCATTCCTCAATGTTTATATTTTGAACTACCATACCCAATTTTAACTTGTGTTCGTGGTTTTACATATGAAATTTGAATTTGATATGATCCATTCGGAACATAAGTTGGAATAAACATAAAATTAGTATAAATAGCATTAAATTCAACTTTGGCAAAGACTCGATAACGATCAGCTAAGCGAACGGGATCAGTAATTTCATCACTTGCCGCAACTTGGTTAGTATAATTTTTAAAAACATTATAAAAATTTTCAATTGCTGTTGTATTTTTTAAAAGATTTCAATATGGATTATTCAATTGATCCTTAACTGTTGCATAGTCTGGTGCAAGGTTATTCGTTAATTTTAGGTCACTAAAAATCCGTGAAGTTCCAAAATAATATTGTAAATCACCACCTAAGGAAAAGGTATATAAGTAAGTATATGGATCAGCATAATCTGGTGATCATCCTCCTGATTGCATATCTCAATCTGCTTTTTTACGACGGGTTCCATATGCTGTAGCATCAACAGTAATATCTGGAATAATTTTAATTACATCATTTTCAGCGTTAAATGAGTCAATCATATTCAATAAAAATTTATTAATTGTTAATGTGTATGCTCCATTCATTAAAAAGCGAAATTCAACTTGTGAAGCACCAATATTTGTTTGTAATCAAGTGCGAATATCATTTAAAATATTATCATCATTTTTTAATAAATCTTTGTTATGATATAAAGCATCACTACCATCTTTTAATAGTTGGCTGGCAGCCATTGCATTACCATCTAAAAAATGGTTTGCATATGCTTCTTCAACATATGATGCATAATCAATATCCCTATTATAAACAAAATAACGTGCAGTATAAACATTTCGTAAAAACTTGGAAGTTGGTGAATCACCTAGGGCTTCGGAAAAATATTTAACAAATTTACTACGGTCTAGTTGGGTTGCTAAATATTTTCGAACTTTATCATATTGTAACGCCTTACTTGCATTTAATGCTCGCTTAGCACGAACTGGGTTTGAATTTAAAATATCACTATTCGCATAATTATGAATAATTGTATATGTTGTTGGATCAGGATTAATAATACTTGATGCACCACTAAAAATTGGATTAGCAGGATTAGAACCAACATATTTCTTTCAACCATTACTATCTGTTGGTTCAACTAGAAAATTATTAACATCACCTGATTCAAATAAAACACGTTCACGCGAAACATCATTATTTGCTAAATAAGTATAATTTAATTTATCAATGTATGTTAATTTGGCATGTCGATAAGCAGGGTTTTTTCGCAATAAAATTTGTGAAGTTGAACTATATTTTTCAACTAAATATGCTCCTGAATACCAAATATTTTTATAATTAGTCCCATAATTATAACCTTGTCGTAACGCCTTTTCTGGTAATGGTGCAAAAGCTAAATAAGTCATTAAAGTATCAAAATATTCTGCTGACTTTGTTAATTTAATGGTAATTTCATCATCAGCCTCATTAATTGTCATTCCTAATTTTTTTAAAATTGGAGCATTATAATAATCTGGTTGATAATTACCTGCCTGAAAATAATCTCAAATTTCTTGTGCCCCACTAATAAAAGTTCGTCATAATCCTGATGTTGCCGATAAATTCTTTGGAAATAAAACAAACTTAGCAGTATTAATCATATCACTAGCTTTAACTTGCCGTTGAAAATTACCTTGATAATCAAATCATTTTGCTTGTGGTGAAATTTTATATTTTCATTCACTTTGATCAGCATTAGGAATTCCAACATATTTTGATGTTTTATCTTTTTGCTCAGCAAGATCACCGAAACTACGATTATATTTATCAGTTGCTACTAATGTTCCAAGAACATCAGCTAAAATTTTATTATCATCAACTAACATTGTTGATGCACTTGACCATGATGTTAAGGGGAATTTAAAAATAGAACGAAAAACATTATCGGTAATTAAACGATTTGCTAACAAATCTAAACTAATTCCACATGAAACAACTAATGGTGTTACTGTTGTTATTGCCGTAAAACTAGCAAAAAATGCCAATTTCTTTTTAAACATCGTTACCCCTCCTTTCTGCCAACTGCCATAGCAAGTTTAGCTTTTGCTGCAGCAATTTCACGTGAATTCCCAAATAAATAGTGCCCCGTTTTAATTTCAGTAAACTCTGGTAAATCAAATAAGTAATCTCAATGTTCTTTTTCTGGTTCATAGATAAAATGAACTTTTTCTTTTTCATAATTTGGATTAGGTAACGGAATTGCTGATAATAATGCACGCGTATATGGATGTAATGGATTAGTAAATAACTCTTCAGCGTTTGCTAATTCAACAAGTTGACCATGATAAATAACAGCAATTCGGTCAGCAATAAACCGAACAACCGATAAATCATGGGCAACAAAAATATAAGTTAAATTATATTGTTGTTGAAATTTTTTTAATAAGTTTAAAACTTGGGCTCTAATTGAAACATCTAATGCTGAAATTGGTTCATCAGCAATAATAAATTGTGGTTTCATAATTAATGCCCGAGCAATACCAATTCGTTGTCGTTGTCCTCCTGAAAATTCATGTGAATAACGTGATAAATGTTCTGGTAATAATCCAACCTCTTTTAAAATGTTTAAAATTAAGAAACGTTTAACATCAAGATCTTTAATTTGCTCTAACTTTAATTGTTTTTCATTTTTTCCTAAATTATTATTATAATAAGTTAAATATAACTGGCGAGAAGTATCATTTTGATATAATTCAGGAAAATTTGTTAACCCTTCTCCAATAATTTCTTCAACTGAAATTCGATCGTTTAATGACGAAGATGGATCTTGAAAAATCATTTGAATTTTTTTCTTTTGTAAACTATTTTCTCGCCTTGTTGGTAATTTAAACAATTCCGCATTTTTAACAATTTCATCAATTAATGGTAAATCTAATAAATCTAATAAACGATTAGAAGCAATAATGTCCGATTCTGAAGTTTTATACTTCTTACCTACTCATTGATAATATAATTTAATTGTTGTTTGATCACGAAAAACCCCATGTCGTGCTAAATATGATAAATCAGCAAGCATCATTTGTTGCTGTTCTACTGTTGCACTTTTCTTAATCAAAGTCATTAATCCTTCTTTTCATTCATTATCTGGTAATGCTGCTAAATTTTTTTTCAAATTAGACTTGGTTGCTAATTCATTTAATGTCTTTGCCATATCTGTTGTTGCAATTTTTATCATTAAAGCACTGGTTTGATATGCTTGCTGTAAGGCAATAATTGCTTGTGGATTTGTTTGCGATTCTAATTCTAATTTTTGTAATTCCTGTAAATATGCCTTTTCAAAATCATTTTTAAAAACATTAAAACGTTTATTATAACTTAAAATATATTTTTTTCGTTTTCTCTTCGGAACAAAAAGAATAAAAACTGCCCGTTGATTTTTATGTAAAAAATGAATTTCATTTAACAATTTAGTATGAATTGATAATAAATTTGCTAATTGTTCAAAAGAAGCATCATAATATTTTTGTGCTTGTTCTAATACAAGGTTTTCTTTTAGAGCATTACGATTTTCTTCTAATTTTAAAAGAACTTTATAAATTTGATTCCCTAATAAAATATTTCCTTCAATAATTTCAATATTTCCGCGGACACGACCTTTGATTTTTTCTTCTAGGGCAAGAGATAATGATGGAATTCATTCATGCAAATTATCTATAAAACGAAAAATTTGTTGATAAGCTTTTAACATATCTTTTAATAAAATTAAATTATGTTCATACATTTCTTTTACTAATGTAAAATGATTATTACTATGATTAAAATTTAGTAAATCAACTTTCTTTAATTCAAGGTCAGTTGTTATTAAATATCGCTTATTTGTATAGGGTATTAATTCTTTCGTATTAACAACATATTTTTTATTTTCAAAATAACGATAATAACTAATTTTTAAATTATTAATATAGTTACTTAAATTTTTATTTAATAACATATTATTATTTCGTAATAATCGCAATTTTTCATTAATATCTAAATTAATTTTATATAATTGTGGTGGTTTTCCCCGAATCAAATGCTTATCCATATAAATGGTTCCATCTTTAATTGGTTGCACACCAGCAATGGCACGGCCAATCGTTGTTTTACCACTTCCCGACTCACCAACAATACTAAAAATTTCTCCACGGTAAATATCAAAACTTGCCCCTCTAACTGCATTTACTTTTTTATTTTTTTGGCGAAATTGAATTAACAAATCGCGAACCATAATAAACCGTTCTTGTTCGTTTTTGTTCATCTTAATCACCTACCTTTGTATCATTTTTAATTTGTTCTAACTGTTGTAATTGCTTTGGTTTTGTTACTTTTGCAGCTCGTGGATCTAATAGTCATGTTTTTGCATAATGTGTTTCACTTACTTTAAACATTGGTGGTTCTAATAAATAATCAATTTTCATCGCATGTTGATTACGAGGAGCAAATGGATCTCCATATACTTTTGCATATAATGATGGTGGTGAACCAGGAATTGAATAAAGGTCTTCCCCCTTTTGACCAAATTGTGGTAAAGAAGATAATAACGATCAAGTATAGGGGTGCTTTGGATCAAAAAAGATATCATTCACTGTTCCATACTCAATAACCTGACCAGCATACATTACAGCAACCCGATCAGCAATATTTGCGACAACGCCTAAATCATGGGTAATAAAAATAACAGTAAATTTATATTCTTTTTGTAATGATTTAATTAAATCCAGAATTTGTGCTTGAATTGTAACATCTAAGGCTGTCGTTGGTTCATCACAAATTAAAACTTTTGGTTGACAAGCTAAAGCAATTGCAATAACTACCCGTTGGCGCATTCCACCCGAATACATTCCCGGGATATCATAATAACGCTTTTTAGCCTTTGGAATTCCAACTTTTTCTAGTAATTCAATTGCTGTTTTTTTTGCCATTGCTCGTGACATTTTACGATGTTTTCGTAATACTTCTGAAATTTGAAAACCAACTGATAATAATGGATTTAACGATGTCATTGGATCTTGGAAAATTGTTGCTATTGTTGGACCACGTAATTTACTAATTTGTTTTGCCGCTTTTAATTTATTGATAAATTCAAAATTTTTAATTAAATTTCATTCTTCATATACATTAGCAAAATTAGCAGCATCCAATGGTTTTCCACTCGCCATTAACTGATTTAATTTGTTAATCCGATAGCGAATCACATCGGTATAAGTTTTTTTACTAAAATAAGTTTGAATTTTACTAAATTCTGTTGGCAAAGGAATAATTTTTTGCTCAAAATAATTTTTTAAAAACTGAATATTTTTCCCTAATAATCGTTTTTCACTTCAAGTTAATTTTTTAATTTTGTCAATTTCATTCTTATAACCAACAATTCGATTTTGTAAAAATTCAATCTTTTTTTGTTTTAATTCAGGATTTAACAACATCTCTTGTTGATTTTTATATTCCTTTAATTGTGCATTAAGTTTTCCTATTTTATTATTAATTCGGTTTGAATGACTAAAACTAATTTGTTTTTTTAACACTTCAATTTTATTTTGTAAATCAATAATTGCTGTTTGCAAATTAGTTAATTCCAAATTATTAATCATTTTTATTTTTTGTGTTGTTCTAATAATTCGTTTTTTATTATACTTAATAATATTTTTTTGTAAGTTATTATCTAATAAAATTTTATGGAAATCAACTAAATGAACTGGTTTTCGAAAATACGCTAAATCATCCGCTAAAATATTTTTTGAAGGCGAATAAACAATTGAACCATTACTAATTCAGCCATTACTTTCTAACATATTAGTAAATGTTTTCGTCATAACTGACTTACCACTCCCCGACTCACCAACAATTGCTAATGTTTCACCATCATAAATATCAAAAGAAATATTTCGAATAGCAGTTAAAATATTGGCACGAGTTTTAAATTTTATTATTAATTTTTTAATTGAAATAACAATTTCTTTTTCCATAAAGCAATATCTCCTTTTAATACGTTATTTTTATTTATAATGGTTTTTGGTGTCTAATGAGTCAGCAAATACTTTTCCGAATAAGAAAAATAAAACCGATGTTCCAGCAATAAAAAAAATAGGAATAATTAATAAATGTGGATAATATTGTCACTTACTAGATGCTAATACTTCATTTAAAATAAATCCTAATGTTGTATTTTCACGTCCTTGGACAAAACCAAAGTTAAAGTAATTTAATGTTGAATCAATTGCAATAGACATTGGTACAGCAAAGGATGCTGTTTGAATAATTAATGGTAAAATTCGTGGCATAATATTTTTTGTCACAATTTTTGGTCCAGATGTTCCTAACATTTTTGAAGCAAGATTATATTCGGTATTTCGGACTAAAATAATTTGGACTCGGATAACCTCTGCCAAAGTAATTCAACTAGTAAGTGATACGGCAAAAATAATCACGGGCATTGTTTTACCTAAAACAAAAATAATAATTAATCACAAAATTAGTGTTGGTACTAAATTTAAAAAGCGTGTAATTTCAATAAATAAAATATCAAATTTTTTATAAAATCCTCAAATTGAACCAACAATAACACCAATTAAAATTTGAATTAAGGCAATTATTAATGTAAATAATAAGGTTGTTCGCATTCCAATTCAAATTTTATCTCAATAATTCTCGCCATTCATCCCCAGTCCAAATAAATAAGTTGCATTTGGAGTTAAAGGTTGTTGATAATTAGGAATTGGTAAATCAGCAGGTAATGGGTTCGCAAATTTACCAATTGGGACAATCGCTATTAATAAGATAATTGCAAGTAATAATAATAAACAAACAATAAACATTTTTTTAGTAATTAAAATTTGACCAACTACTTTTCAATAACGATATGATTTCGTTGAAATTCGTTCATTCTCTTCTAGTTGAAGACCAACAATTTCAAATAAACTTGGATCTAAATTATTAATATCATAACTTTGAAAATCAAGTAACTCTTCACCTGTAACTCTTCGCATCATCTTACTCCTCTCTTTATTTTGTTAATTTCACTCGTGGGTCTAATATCGCCATCATAATATCGGCTATTAAACTAGTAACAATTCCAGCCGTTGCTGTTAATAGAATATATCCCATAACAACAAAGGAATCCTTGTTTCCAACGCCCGAGACAATAAATTTACTCATCCCTGGAATTGCTCAATTTTGTTCAGCAAAGATACTTGCCCCAAAAATTGTTGTTACAAAAGCTGCTGGTAATAAACGAAAAATTCGAATCCCCGCATTACGGAAAATATGAATATAGAAAATATAACGATTAGTCATTCCTTTTGATAGGGCAAACTTAGTATAATCAGCTGTCATTTCATCAATAACATATCGTCTTGTATTAATAACAATTGGTGGTATTATCATTAAAAAAATTGCAAATACTGGTCAAAATTTAGTATCAAAAGTTCCCGAACTAAATAAACCATGAGCATAAAAAACATTAATTGAAATTAAATAAATCCCTACTACTAAAACAACCGGTGGAATTGCTAAAAAGATAATTGACCCAGCATTAATGGTATTATCAACACCACGTTCTTTATTTTTTGCCGCAATGATTCCTAATGGCACACCAATTAAATAAGCTAATAACACTGCAACTGACCCAAAACCAATTGAATACGGAATTGCTCGTGCAAAGATATCTGACAATAATTCTCCTGGTTGTGCTACTGCTGTTGAAAAAACAACTCCTAAGTAAAATCATGTTGTAACTTTTTCACCAACTAATTCACCAGTTATTGGATCAAAATAACTATTAATAATTATTGTTTTTTTAATAAAAGGCATAATATTTCGTAAATATGTTCATAATTGACTTAAAATTGAGCCATATACTCCAAAAATTTTCATTCTTTGCTCCAATAAAGCATTATATTCTGGTGTACCTGGTAAAATATTTAATTTATCAATATCAATGTCTTTAATATAAATATCATCGGGAGTTACTAATCGCAATAAAATAAAAATTACACAAATTGCTAGCAATAAAGTAATAATTGCAAAAAAGATTCTTTTTAATGAATAACCTATTAATGGAAAACGATCAAAAAACTCCCGACGGTGATGATTAAAAATTGCCATTTTATATTTCATTTCAGTAAAAAGTGATGTTCGTTTATTTGCTTGTTGATAATCTAAATCAACATTAACAAACTTGTTATCATATTCTTTACTAATATCAAAATTGGTTTTAGAAATATCTTTCTCTTTTTTAATATTTTTCATATATTTTTTCCCCCCCTAGTTCTAAGGAAAAATAAAATGTCCCTTTTATCAAATTTTAATAAAATAATGTGCTTAAAATAACTTATTCAAAATAATGTACTTGATACAAAATATAATTTTATATTATTTAATTATATTTTACTTTTTGTAAAAATACAATATAATTTAATAATAAATTTAAAAAATATTAATGTGAGGGGAATAATGGCAAAAAAGAAAAATATTTTTAAAGAATTACATCAATTAAAACGTGAAGAAAAAGAAATTCATGAAAAAGAAATTAAAGAAATTGTTGAAGAAACATACCATAATCAAACAATAAAATTAGAAACTTATCAAAAACTAAAAAAAATTACTTGATACCATTATTTAATTGCTGTTTTAACTAGTGCATTTTTACTTGGAATTAGTTTTTTATTAGGAATTTTTGCCTTTAAAGATATCAAAAAAACAGAATGAATTGTTGTTAGCTTCTTTGTTTTAATTTTATTAATCTGATTAATTTTAGGCTGATATAAAAATAATCAAGCCGCAGCTTACTTTAATGATCATCGTCTCCGTTACCAACCCACTTTAACTGACGAAGAAGCAATAATTAAAAAAACACGAAAAATATTATTAATCATTGCTGGAATATTATTAATTTCTTCAGTAATTATCTTTTTTACTATTTAATTTATTTTTATAAAAATTAACCAACCTTAAATTTTAGCATCTGTAAAAATACAAAGTCACTATCATTAATAACTTGTTTACTGCTAGGTCTAATAAAGAAACTATAAGCAAAAGAATTATAACCAAAATTTATCTCATAAAAGGGAAAAAATATTTTTAGTCATGGTCTAAATACTTCTACAGCAAAAAAACCTTGCTTTTTGATTAAATTAATTTTATATTTTTGATTCCTGTAGTTATTTAGGTATATCTTGAACTTAGAATTTAAATCTCATTTATATTTTTCTTTAAAAAAACAAAAAATGGGTCTAAAAATTGGCGTAAAATTTTTTGTTTCTACTTTTTGCTTTCAAACACTAGCACTTTTAACTAATGCATCAAACTCATTTTGCCGCATCTTAAAAACCAAACGATAATTATCCTTGTATGTTTCTAATTTATAATAATGTCAAAAATCTATTACTATTTCCGCAAATTCCTGTAAATCTAAATCAACTTTCTCTTTCCCAACTAAAACCCTAATTTTTGTTTTAAAAAATATTGCACTATTTGGTTTTGCAAATGGTAAATTTTCATTTCTACTTTGGTTTGGCCTAAAATTGTATAGAATTGCCCTTATATAATAATCACCATCTGTTCGCATATTTTTTTTATAAAATTTTAAAAAGTTTTCTACTGTCAATTTTTTCTCAGGATACCCCTCACCCGCTCAAGCCAACACAGAATCACTTTCATACAAGCGACTCGTAATATCAAAGAATTTGTTATTAGCATTATTTAACAGGGTTGAGTGAACATTATCATAAAATTTAATTTCTTCCTTTTTTAGTTTTTCTTTAATAAATGACCAAACTAAGAAATCTGGGTTAATATCGTTAAAAAACAAGTCTTCCGTACAAATAATTTTATAATCTAGTGGTTTAAAAATATTGTCAATAAAACTAAGAAAATATTCTTCTAATTTATCTTGAATATTTCTTAAAATTTCTAAATTATTAGTTATAACTACTACAGGTTCAATGCTATCCCTCGCTTGCATTTCTTTAAATCGCACTTCATAAGGAATATTAACTTGCACTGTAACTCCCAATACCGCTTCCGAAGTACCTTTTAATAACTTTGCAATGTTAACAAAATTAATATTATACAAAGTAAATGAAATATCATTATCCGCTAACAACAATGGCATCGTATCAACATAATAATTTGAATAGCGATCTAGTAAACTCTGATTCAAATTAACAAATTCTGCTTTAAAACCAGTAAGCAACTGTGTTAAAAAACGATATTTACTAATTGTTTCACTCGTTAATGTTAAAGCATCATCTTTTGATTGTAGTTCCGCTACTAACTCTGTAAAAGATAATATTTGTTCCGGATAATCATTAATAGCAATTGTTGCCTTTGTATCCCATCACGCTTCAAAAGTTTGCTTTGCTTCCGCTTTGATCTGATTTAAAATGGCAAAATCTTGATTGGCATCTACATCATTTTCATCAACATCATGGTTCACCCGTGTTTTACAACTAGCAACCCACAAACTACTGCCAAGTCCTAAAACGAGAACACTAAAAGGGGTTAATAACTTCTTCAGCAATATGCCACCCTCCTTTAAAAAGATACCTATTAAGATACTTATCATTATATTGAATAAAAAAAAAAAAAAGCACCCTTGTGCCTTTAACAACTTTTTTGCTGAGTAAAATATATTTTTAAAATTATTTGTTTAAAAACAACAAATAAAAAGAATTTAAAAAATGCTTTTTATTAATCTTAACCATTTTCTTTAAAAGCAATGACTTGTATTTCTATTAAAGCTGCTTTTGGTAAAACTTTAACAGCAAAAGTACTACGTGCAGGTTTGTGCTCTTTAAAAAAAGTTTCATAAATTTCATTAAAAACAACAAAATCATTAATATCACTCAGTAAAATTGTTGTTTTAATAACATTGTCCTTAGTATAGTCTGCAGCGTTTAAAATAGCATTAATATTTGCTAATACTTGTCTTGTTTGTTCACTAATATTATCGCCCAAAAGCATTGTTGCAGGATTTAATCCTAATTGCCCAGAAATATACAAAAATCCATTTGCAAGTTTAATAGCTTGGGAATATGGACCTACTGCTTGTGGTGCTTGATCAGTATGAATTAATTCCATTATGGTGTAATTGAATTAATAAATTCTTTTTTTATGACCGTATATCCTGCTTCTTCCAAATCAACAACAATCTTTGTTAATTCAATCCGCATATTAATATCAATTACTAAGCGAATAATTTCACGATTAATTTCAAGACTATTTTCTAATTAGGAATCAGAAATTTGATAAATTTGAACCCCATGGGAATCAACAATGTTCGTGATTTTACTAATATGTCCTTTTCCTAATGGGGCATCAATTTTTAAAATAATTCTACGACGTTGGTTAATCAACGCACGGTTAGTAATATTTAAAAATGTTGTTACATCAATATTACCTCCTGATAGGACACAGGCAATTTTCTTATCTTTAACATTTAATTTATTAAATAATACGGCAGCAGTTGTTACTGCACCGGCTCCTTCCGCCACAATTTTACAATTTTCAAATAAAAATAAAATTGTTTCTGCAATTTCTGCTTCTGAAACTAAAATAACATCATCAACATGTTTATTTAAAATATTAAAAGTAATATCCCCACATTGTTTAACAGCAATTCCATCAGCAATTGACAATTTACCTTGAACAGAAAATGGTTTATTCATTTTTCGTGCTTCATAATAACTTGTAACATTTTGGGTTTGTACTCCAATTAATTTACACTTTGGATTAACTGCTTTGATATAAGTGGCAATCCCCGACAAAATGCCCCCCCGCCAATTGGAACAAGAACATAATCAAGATCTTGTAATTCTTCTAAAATTTCAATTGCAATTGTCCCTTGGCCACTAATAACATCAAAATCATTAAATGCATGAACAAAAACTTTATTTTCTGCTTTAGCAATTTCTAATGCTTTTTTGTTAGCATCATCAAAAAAATCACCATGTAAAATTACTTCAACACCATAATTTTTTGTGGCATTAATTTTACTAATTGGTGCTGTTTGCGGCATCACAATTGTTGCTGGCACTTTTAATAAATTAGCTGCAAAGCTAACCCCCTGTGAATGATTCCCGGCACTTGCTGCTACTACTCCTTTTGCAATTATTTCATGTTTTAGTTCCATCATTTTTGCTAACGCCCCACGTAGTTTAAATGAACCGGCACGTTGTAAGTTTTCTAATTTTAGATATACTTCATTGCCCGTAATTTGACTTAATTTTGTTGCAAAAATCAATGGTGTTTTAATTAATATGGCTTTTAATTTTTTTATATGTACTTTCAATTTTTTCTTTTGAAATATCAAATTCCATACAAATTTAGAGTGCACCACAAAAAGTAAGTATTAGTAAAAAAGGTTTATAAACTTTTATTTATTATATCCTTTTCTTTGCGGCTTGAATATCATTTATTTCATTTTTTAACATCATTAATATATTCGTCATGCGATAAGTAAATATTGTTATGAATTGTTGCTTTTTTTAATAAAGAATGAAAACT
>NZ_RCOO01000135.1:0-3191 GCF_003987485.1 Spiroplasma endosymbiont of Megaselia nigra | reverse complement strand
ATGTTCTATTTCTTTGGCTTGCATTTTATCTTGTCATGCTTCTACTTTTTCAAAATATTTGGTTGCTTCTAATTCATCAATATTATCATATTCAGTAATTGCTCTTATTGGTTCCATTGTGCCATTATCTAATCTAGCAGTAATTAATTCATTTTGTCGAATTTGATCTACTAAACTAGCACTAATAAAATCAAAACCATATTCTCGTTCACCATTTCCATCTCATAAACCATAATATTTTAAAACTACATCAAACATTTTAGTATAATATTGTTTACGATATGCTTGTAAATATGCTTGTTTTTCTAAATCTTTGGTTTTAGTTAATAATGATTGTGTTTTATTTTGGTCATTATCTGATTTATCACCAAAAGGACTAGAAAAATGACATGCTAAGTATACTTGTTCAATAATAGATTTTTGGTCTTCGGTATATGTTTCTAAGGTTGGTGTACCTTGTACTACTTGTAAAGATTGAGATAATGTTCCATCTGCTGCTGTTTGACCAGATTGAATAAAAATATCATCAAAAATATCTTGATATACTTTTTTATTACCTTTATTGTAAGCAGCAAGTAAACTATCATCTAATTGACCATATCAGTGCGTACGATTTGCTCATCTTTCTTTTGATTTAATATTAAAACTATCTTCTAAATCAAATTGTAATTTATAACAATTTCCCATTGTAGGTCATGGATTTAAAGTTGTTGATGTTGATAAAAATAAAGGATTAGGTTCATTAATCATTTCTCAAAAAGGTACTATCCCTAATTTGTTTTTAAATTCTTGTACTAATACAGGTCTAACATCATCTTTAATTTGTGTTTTACTTTGACCAACAACTACTTCATTATTTTTGGGTCAACCTTTAATAATTATTTTATCTTTTGTACAAATTAAATTTAAAATAAAACCACTATCTGATTGATGATAATTTAATCAAATATCAGCACCTTGTTCAATTTCATTTATTTTACTTACACGAGATGTAAAGTTAAAAGGATTAATTCATAAATCAATATTACCACCTGATGTTTCTAATAAACCAAAGATAGTTTTACCCATTAAACTTGCTGTTAATTCATTCTTATCTAATTTTTCTTTTATTTTATAAGTTTCATATCATCAATTTAGTTTTTCTAAAATATCTTTACGATGAGACTTAAATAAAATATCTTTACCATTTACTAGTCGCATTTGATGGCGAGCAATAATATTTGCTAAATTAATAGTTCAATCATAATTATAAAATTTTAAAACACTATTAATATCATTTAAGTTTGGTAAAGATGGATATGTATTATTCATGATTATTTTGCTCCTTTAAATTTAAGATAAGTGCATAATTAATTATATTTACTGTTAATAAACTAGGTTCATTTGCTAAAACTTGTACACATACTTTAATTTTTTGGTATTTTTTAATATATTCGTTATATAAATTTAATTTACATATTGCGATATTATCTTTTTTTAATTCTTGACAAAGTCTTTTTTTAACTTGTCCACAAACAGACATATAAGGTCTTTTTGCATTTATTACACGCTCATCATGTATTACATAAATATCTTTTTTCATTAATTTATTCACTCCCTTTGTTGTCATAATTTATAATCTGCTGAACTATTATGCTTAACCATTGGTATTAATTCAAAATGTAAAGCATAAAAATCACTATCAAATGTATCATCATATAAGTCTAATACTTTTTCTTCTCTTACTTCAGGCTTATCTTCTCATTGTATTAATTCATATTGGGTTTTACTTACAGGACATTTTTCTCATAATCATTTTAATTGATTAGTATTTATTAACATTGTGAATGCCTCTACACGATGTCTTACTTTAAATTTTTGTTTTTGTGCTGGTTTAAATGTCATATATTGACCAAAGGAATAATTATATTTTTCTCGGTTTAAACTTTGCAATGTTGAATAAGCACTATCATCAACATTAATCGATATACCTTGCTGAATTAAATTAAAATATTGATTTAATTGATTGTTATAAAACTCTAAAATATCTTTAACTTGTTCTAATTCAGTTTTAAATTGTTGTGTAGCATTTGAATGAGTATATTCAGCAACTTTATAGGCTTTTTTATCAAATGAGTTATATATTCAAAAACTAGCCGCTGTTGTATGTCCTTTAGGACTAGTAGCATTAGCAATATCAACACCACCTAATAATTTAGTTGGTTGAATAATATCTGTTGCTTGCATAATATCAATATATCTTGCAAAGATTGATCCACTAGTATTGCCAGGCAATCCTCAACTCCAAACTCTTGCTCTTTCAATATCTAATTGTTCTAATCTTAATTGTTCATTAACTTTATCTTGTGGTAATTCATAATTTAATCTTCAACTAGAATAATGAATAATAATTTTCATATTTCATTTTTCAATATACTTAATTTGCTCATATTTACTACGCATTATTTCTTCATTAAAAGGTAATAATTCATTACAATAACCAACAATATATCTTTTTAAACTTTCAGGGTTACATGTATTAATTGTTATTTTATTTTGATAACCACGAATAGCAAATTCTAAATCACTTAAATCTTTTTGTTGAAATTGATCACATTCTTCTCTTCAATCAATTACTAATTTATATTTATTCAAATCAGCAAAAGCTTTTAATTTTTCTTTTCGACTTGGTGAATGTAAACCTTTACAATATATTTTGCTACCATTTGATAAAGTAAAAGTAAAATTTGATAAATTAATAGTATAAGGAATATAATTTTCATCTAACATATTTCATATATTTTGAAATACACTATCTTTTAAATCTTTACTTCAATACATACTAGCAATGATACAAATTGGTTCTTTAATTAATAAACTAATTTTTAATAATTCACCAAACATTTTAATATTTGAAATAGTCTTACCACTATATCGTGTTCCAATTTGATTAATTTCATTAACTAACTCATATTTCTTAGCAAAGGGATATTTATTACCAATACTACTATTTTGTAATAACCAATAAGGAGTTTCTAACAAATAAGTAAAATGATTAAGCATTATTATCACTTTCTTTTTTAATATCTCTAATATCCGTTTGTAAATTAACTATTATTGGTTGTTGATTATTTAAGTTTAATTCTTGTTCTAACTGTTTTTCTTGTATTGAATATTTATAATTAAATGCTCGTTGTCAATATAATTTAGCA
>NZ_RCOO01000134.1:0-3201 GCF_003987485.1 Spiroplasma endosymbiont of Megaselia nigra | reverse complement strand
GCTTATGCAACATTAGAAAGTTTAAACCGAGAGAAATATAATTATTCTTTTGGTCAATATATGCATTTTAAACCAGCACAAAAACAGAAATTTAAAATAAAGCATCGTATTTTAGTACAAGAATTTAAAAACAAATTAGGTATAGTACCTTTTTGAGAAATGATTAATGAACCTAATCCGTTATTTTTATCAACATCAACCACTTTAAATCCATGGCCAACTATGGCAAATTGTTATAAATTACAATTTGATTTAGAAAATAGTTTTAATATTAAATCAAAAGAACGATGAGCAAATCGTACGCATTGATATGGGATATTAGATGATGATTTATTGACTGCTTATAATAAAGGCAATAAAAAAGTATATCAAAATATTTTTGATGATATTTTTATTCAATCAGGTAGAACAGCATCAGATGGGACATCATCCCAATCTTTACAAGTAGTACAAGGTACACCAACCTTAGAAACATATACCGAAGACCAAAAAGCAATTATTGAACAAGTATATATAGCATGTCATTTTTCTAGTCCATTCGGTGATAAATCAGATAATGACCAAAATAAAACACAATCATTATTAACTAAAACAAAAGATTTAGAAAAACAAGCATATTTACAAGCATATCGTAAATCATATTATACTAAAATGTTTGATGTAGTTTTAAAATATTATGGTTTATGAGATGTTACTGGCGAAAGACCATATACTTTTAAATTTATGAGTGCTAGTTTAGTAGACCAAATGCGACAAAATGAAATATTAACTGCTAGATGAAATAATGAAACAATAGAGCCAATTAAAATGATTAGTGAATATGAAGAAATGAATGGATTAGAAGCAGAAAAATATAATAAAAAAGTAGAAGAATACTTAGAAAAAAGGCGTGCCCAAGAGATAGAACATAATAATAAATTACTAGAATATGATGAAACTGGTAATAATCAAAATGCCTTACAAGGTAGAACAGAAATAAAGGAGAATTAAAAAATGAGTAGAATTAGCTTAGGTGCTATAAATGAATTAAGGGCACAAGTCCACGATACTTTAATGGATATAAGAGAAGACATCCGAAATAATAGACATTGAATGGTATTTCCTTTTAATGTTTATAGTTCATATATTCCTGATACAGAAACAGGATGAAAACCTAATAATGCTAAACCAAGTGATTATGGGAGTTATTCACGAATATTTGATAATATGGAAAGTACTATTGCACAATGACAAGATAGTTTAAAAATAGTACAAAAATATAAAGGTGAAGAAATTAATATATTAAAAATTGATGATTTTAATAAACAACCTATTAATTCAACTATATGAGCAAATAATGAAACACCCTTTGCTATAAAATTAAAAGATGAAAATAATAATGTTTATTGAAAATTAATTGATGGTGAAAACATTTATGATATTAATAAAATGTTAGAATATTTAAATCAATATAAATTAAGTTATTTTATGAATAATGATAATAAAGCCGATAACTTTTATACAAAAGAGGTTAAAGTTGGTAAATATTGAGATGCTTATATGATTGATGATAGAAGTTCAATTCAATTTGGTGAGGCTAAATTTGAACAAGTATTTACTCAACAATCAACCGAAAGACAATATACTTTATTAATTTTAGATGAAGATGCAGATAAATTAAATATTAATGATTATTATAATTTTTATACTGTATTTAATGATCGTGGTTTAAATATTGGTGGTGGTGATATTAATTCTGCACCCCAAGATAGACAATGATTATATCCATCTAATGTTATTAATTATTATTCACCTTATGATGGTAGTTTTTTATGACAAGAAATTACCTTTTCAAGTATTAATGACAAAATTAGTCATAGTGGTTTATCAGTAAGACAATTTATTCAAACAAGTGCCCCAGGTGAAGGTTATTGTTTTCCAAAAATAACTTATGATGAAAAACTAAATAAAGGTATTGTTGAATTAGATGAGATTTTATTAAAAGACCCAGGAGTTAGAGCAATGGCAGTTAAATTTTATGGTAATCCGATATTTTTTGATATGCCAGTAATAGGTCGACCAATTATTAAAGGTCAATTTAATAAAAAAGTAATGAATTCTCGTGATTTATTAATGTATAACATGTATCCTGCCCCACCTGATAAAATTAATACTTATGCATCACCTGAGGTAAGTTGATATAACATTCAAGGGATATAACCAACAATGATAACTGGTTATGAAGATTGAAAAAAAGATATGGAAAGTAGATATGACTTTTGAAATCAAAAAAATAGTGAGGGAATTGTAATAACTGATAAAGCTAGTTCAACAGCAACCAATCCGACTGTTGGAACAACTATTCATAAAGAAGATAATGACTCTAAATTTTATTGGTCTAAAAATTGAATGATTACTCCACCAGATAAAATAAAAGTAAATAATGAAGATGTTAATAATATCATTAGTACCCAAGCCTCATCATATTTTAGAAGAAAAGATGAATTTGGTAATACTGTTGGTCAAGTTCAAATTGAATATAATAAAATGGGTGCGTGTAATGTTTGAGATATTTTAAATATGAATAATTTTATTAATCGCCAAATTACAGTATTACCTTTAAACTATACGCAAAAGTTGGTATTTAATCCTTTTACGATACCGGGCGGAGTTGGTAAATTCTTAAACTTTATTTCATTTGGTATTCCCTGAGGATGAGTAATTAATCAAAACGAAAAAACTTGACCTAATTTTCAATGACTTAATGGTTTTATGAGTGCTAATATTTATAGTTTTTATAATGATGCATTTTGGTCTGAAAAATCAAAAGGTAAAGGTTATTTACCATTTGAAATATTTAGAGAACAAGGAAATGATAAAGTTGGTGCTATCTTTGGAGCAAATGCTACTAGTTTAGGTTTTACAACTTTATTAACTGATAAATTAAAAGGTACTGTTTTAAATAAGGACGGTAAACCAACACCAGAATTAGTTTATTCAACTTATAATTTAAAACAATTAAATCTTAAAACTAATCGTATCTATTTAATTAATGAACAAACCAAGGCATTTGATGCCCAAACACCAGTTAGTTATAGTGAAAAAGATAATGATTGCGAATTCTTACAAACACCAGATGGTACAAATTGTAGTTATATAATTGATATGTTTTCAATTCAAGCATTATATAAAGGTAATTTTGAAATTATCTTTTATGCTGAT
>NZ_RCOO01000133.1:0-3214 GCF_003987485.1 Spiroplasma endosymbiont of Megaselia nigra | reverse complement strand
TTTATTTTTGCTAATAATTCAAAACTTAATTTTATTACTATTGATTTTTACAATGACCAATATGATGAATTAGGTAATTTAGTATCTTGTACTTTTGATTATGACCCTTATATTAAAAATGACCAGAGTGTTTTTATTACTGAAAAATTAGAAATTGATTATGTAACTAAACAAGTAAAAGTTATTAGAAAGTTAAAAACACGATTATATAGTACTATTACCGACTTATATATTGATGATGCAAAATGAAATAACTATACAACATTACAAAGAGAAGAAATATTACCACTTAATTTTATACCGATTGAAATTATTCCCAATAACCCTAATTTTGAACCTTCTGCTCGTTATGGTAAACAATTTGCTAGTATTTTAGATATTATTGCTGAAAAGATTATGTTAGACCCATTATTAAATAGTGGTAAATTTACCATTAATACTAATGGAGTTACTGGTGTTGTTGACCAAGAAATTAGTAAAATGTTAGCTTCATTTATTGAAAATGACTTGTTATTAGTTGAAGGAGACCCTGATAGTAATTTTCAACCAGTAGACTATATTGCTGGTAATTTTAAAGGTGAACAATTAACCAAAATATATGATTGATTATTAACTAATTACTATAAAATAAATCGCCATCATGTTCCCGCTATTGCTAAGGGAGCCCAACAAACACAAGCAGAAGTTGCTGGTGTAAATATTCAAACAAACGCATCATACGAACAAATGATATATATTAGAGAAATTAAATTAACTGAATTTATTATTAAGTTAATTAAATATGATAATGCAATTTTAAATAGTAGAACATTTAATATTAAAAATATTGATGAGTTAATTGTTGATGTTCGCTTACCAGTAAATGCTACTTTAAACAGACAATTAAAAAACAACGAAACCATTATCAATACACTTAATGAAGAAGGAGAACAAGCATAATGTTAAAACCATCGGAAAAAATGTTAGCACAATTAGCAAAAAATGATGAACCAATTGATTATTCAATTGATAGTATTCCGTTAGATTTTGCTAATCAATCACAATATAGTGACCCTGATTTAGAACAATTATTTACAGAATACCATGCTAGAACCTTATATATTTATAAAATTAGTAATCTTGTTAAGACAAAACAAAAACCAACCTTAAACTACTCTCAAAATAGCGTTAAAATAGGTTTTATTGACAAAGATGAATATATTAAAATTATTGGTTATGAAATTAGTGACTTTAATTTTAAATTACAAATTCAACAAAATACCACAGCCCAAGATAATAGTACAAGTTATGTAATGATTGATGAAAAAGATATTTTAATTAATGATATTTCAAAAAAAGACAAAGAATTTTTAGAATCATTAGATTTAAAAATAGTTTATATTAATGAACCAATTACCGAAGACAATAAAAATGAATGCTATATCATTGAAGAATATAAACGACCTTATACACCTGATGGTGTTGATATTATTAAATATACTCATTTAGTTAAAATAACTGACTTTAAATGAAAGAATCAAAATAGTATTCATTTAGTTTTACAAAAATCATTGTCCGAAGATACAGTATTTACTGGGATTGAAATTAAATATCCTAAATCAATATTATTTGGAAATATTAAATGTTGAGGCAATGTCAATGGTGTTTATTCTTATCCAGCATCAATTGTTGAAAATGCTAGTTTAGTACCTTTGTTATCAATGCCAATTGAAACAAACCCTAATTTAAGAGTATTCCATTATTGATTTACCGAAAGTTTTTTATCATGAAGCATTGTTAAAGATTATATAAAAGGGAAAGATATTTTAGGTTTATTAGATATTAAAGAATTAAATATTGTTTTATTAAATTATCTAACATATCGTTATAATTATGACCGTAAATTTCAAGGTGCAAAATATGATGAAAAGGGTAACCCTATAAATAAAGCAGCAGAATTACGCCAAAAAATCGAAGGACAAAAACCCGAAGATGTCATTGATGGTTTATTTGAAAATTGAAAATTAGATAATTATAAATCTTTAAATGATAATGCTGTCAAAAGATTTAAACAAATTATTTACATGTTATCAAACTATACATATAGTAAATACGCAATTAATAAAGGTTATAATGATGATATTAAAATATTTGCTCCTTATTATTTTGAATTAATTTCAACTCCTAATAAAATAGAAGATGGGTATTGAGAATTTGAAGATTGTAAAGTTAAATTAAATTCATCATATTTTAATTTTTCTGGTGGACCTACTCCACCTAAAAATTACTGAAAAGAAGTTTATAAAAACCAAAAACCGTTTAGTAAGATAGTTGATAATAAATGATATTTTATAATATATCAAGATAATTCTAATAATATAAAAATATCAAAAAGAATAAATAATAATCCAAATATCAATGTAGCGTTGCCATGATCTCCAAGTTGAATAAAAGTTTATCGTTGAGATGGGTCTGGTGAACCTAATTTACCTGAAATAGATAAAAATGGTAATATAACTAATTGAAATTTAAAACAAGAAACAAATGTTAATAATAACAAAGATAATGAAATTAAAGTAAGTGTTAAAAACAAAGATATTTCAGAAAATCCTATTTATCGATTAGAAGCAAATTTTTTTAATTGATTATCAATAACAAATGAAATAGAAACAAATAACATCCCTTCTCTTATTCCAGCAGAAATTAAATTATCAGATGGTGAATATGGTAAATATTTAACTAATTTAATTGTTTCTAATGACAAAATAGAGGACTATTTAAATTATTTTTCTCAATGATATAGTTTACTTTATTCTAAGGAAGTTTGAATTGGTACTATTAAAGATTTAGTCGAAGATAATCTTAAAATAACTTTTTATAACCATCAAAAACTATTTATTTTAAATCAAATTGAAATATCGGGTATATGGGGTTATGGAAATTATGATATTATAATTTTTACAGAAAAAGAACAAATTAATATTAATAATTTACAATTATTTAATAAAAACAATGAAAAAATATCATTAATTACACTAGAAATATAAAATAATCATTTATTAAAATGTGCACAGTTTTAAATAACTGAGAATTATTTTTTTAATTTAAAATGCTTTTTAATTCAAATTGAATTGGAGGCATTTTTAATTTTAAAACCCTTCTATAATTATTATACTCAACAATATAATTATCTATCATATTTTTTAGCTCATTAAAATTTTTGTATTTTGTTATA
>NZ_RCOO01000132.1:0-3217 GCF_003987485.1 Spiroplasma endosymbiont of Megaselia nigra | reverse complement strand
AACATTAGAAACTTTATTTTCAATATTTCAAATTGATTTAAAGTTAGTTAATTGACCACGATTATCGAGTTTTCCTTTTGTTTTATATTTTTTACCATGATGGGGTAAATTTTCTTTTTTTAATCCAAATTCACCTAGGCAAATTCATTTATAAACAGTTTTAACACAAGCAGGAAATTTAACACCAAACTCCAAGAAATAACGATAAATCAATTGTTCGGGGGTATCGTGGTATTTATTAAATCTTATTTTAATAAAATCTAATTGCTCTTTTGTAAATTCAGGTAGTTTTTTAATACATTTTTTACGTTTTTTCTTATAATCTTTTTGTGCTTGATATGGATTATAATCTTGTATATTTTTAAATCGATTTATTTCTCTTTTAATGGTATTAATTCCGCGCCCCATTTGTCTTGATATTTCAGATAAATTAATCGTACCATTTTTCTTTTTACAAGTATCAGATAACAATAAATCCTTAAATAAATCTCGTTCATCAAATATTAAATGTTTAAATTTTCGCATTTTTATATAAATTCCCTTCATTTTTTCTTATAATGTATTATATATAAAATAAAGAGGTTAATAAATATGCAAGAATTTAGTAAAGTTAACAACAAAAAACGAATTACTAGTTATGAACATTTAAATAAAAAATATGATTTAAATTTTAGTGACTATAATTTTGGTTTTGACTGAGAAGTATTTAAAAATTTTGTTGGTGATAGTTATGCTCGATATTTTACTTCGCCAACTTTTTTTAAATTTGTTTCGGCTGGAAGAGGTACTAATAAAACATGAAACCATCTGGCTGAAAAATTATTTTTTGCTTGTAATTTTACTGATGCTTCATCTAATATTTTACGAAGATATGCTAATACCCACGAAGATAATACATTTGGCGATATGATTAATGTTTGTAATTACTTATATGATAAATATGGTATTGATTTGTGACCTGACAATGAAAATGGTATTGTTTGACCTAAAAATGTTAAAGAAGGTGGCGAAATTGTTTTTCCTAGTGGTGTTCGCATTGCTTTTGCAGGTTATGCTAATGGTAATAAAATTATGGGGAAAGTTGGTAAAGGTAGTGGTATTATATCGACATGAACTGATGAAATGATCCACGCGGAAGAAAAAGAAATCTTAACTGATAAAGAACTAGACAAAAGATATAATAATTTAAGAGTTTCAATGTTTCGTTCTAAAAGTTTAAAGGTGTCTTACGAAAAATACATGGATGAAAATGATAATGAACAATATAATTTAGATAATCCTATTCCAGTAACAGAATTATCTTGGACATTTCAAGAATGAGATAATATAACAAAGCAATACGAAACAGTAACAACATATTTTCATAAAACATATTCTAATCAATTTACTTTTAATCCTTTTGATAAATACCATGTCTTTTATGAAAAATTTGTAACACCATATTTACCATTAAATGCCCGAATGCAAACTATTTTAAAAGAACACAATCAAGTATATTCAAAAAATACAAAGGCATTTAATGGATTGGGGGTTTTCAATTTACGATTAACAATGGGAGCTGTTTGAAACAAAATTCCTGATATTACTAAAAAACTTGTTTTAACAAATAAAGAAGAACGACCCGATTTATTTGAACTTGAATACTACGGTTTTGAATATAATGACAATGACCCTAGTATTTATGTTCTACGAAATTATCGTAAATATATTAAAGATTATAATCTACAAGATTTTTATAATACCAATAAAAAACAATATCAATTTGATAGTTATTCAATTGGTGTTGATTATGCTAATGGTAGTGAAGACCATACGATATTTTTATTTAGTGGTTATAAAATTAATGAAAATAATGAATATGATAAATATTTAATTGAAGAAAATGTTGTTACACCAAAAAACGCAATGAATTTAAATGAAATAGTTGAACATTACGGACAATGAATAATTAATACATTTGATAAATTTGATGGTTTTGAATATGCTACATTTCATTATGATATTAATGCTCACGATTTTATGCAAAAATTACAAGAAGATATTTACCCTTATTTAGGTTATAAAATTAAAATGTTTAAAGCCAAAAAACATCAGACATCCCTTAATAAAGAAGCGGGTATAATCAATCGTGTAACATGAATAAGAAAAATGTTTGTTCAAGGCAAAATATATGGCATGTTAGATAACTTCCTATTTTTAGATAAGTGTATTAGTGAACTAAGATTTAGTGATACCAAAACAAACACACCTGATATTAAAATGTACCATGACCCATATGATGCTTTGTTTTATGGTTCTTATCCGTATCGTTTTAAAATGGGAATTTAAAATATTTATGTTATAATACTATTGAAATAAAATTAAAGAATATTTCACTTAACTTTTATCTATATGTTTATTAAATCTGAAATAGCAGATTTTTTTATGTTTTGGGCGAGAGGTTGATTTTATTAAATTTTTGTGATAAAATGACTTATAAGTTAAAAAAGTTTTGAGGTTCTTTAAAACAAATTTTGGAACCTTTATAAAATTCTTCGCTTAACGCTTAGAATTTTTCCCAAAGATTTTTAAAAGCGCGGCAAAAGTTTTTTTAAACTTTAAGGCATTTTTCACAAACTTATGAAAATCACCGCGAGCCCAGATTTGTATTAAAACATAATTACAATAATAATCATAGTAAATAACTCCTTTCTAAAACATATTTCAAAGTGCTTGTATGTATATATATATAATGTCAATAGGTCTTGATAAAAAGTTTCAAGATGAAAGAAAGGAAATTATACAAAATGAAAAAACTGTTAAGTTTATTAAGTGTATTAACAATTAGTGGAACTGCAATACCAACAACAATTGCCGCTAGTCCTTATCAAAAAAACGAACAAATTACTAATAATTTAGAAAATTTAAAAAGAAATAAAAGAGATAATAATAATTTTAGCGTTAAAAATGATATTTATTACCTTAATGGTCAAAATTATGTTAATAAAGAAACAATTCCATATCCAGTAACAACAATGTATACTTTTACCAAAAATGAATATGGCCGTAATATAGGTGATGTTTACTTTGGTACAACAAATGGTGTTTATTTACGTAAGTCTGGTGAACTAACAACCACTAAAATTGACAATATTGATAATTCGATTGCTTTGATACAATATCATGGTAATGGTAGTGTACATATTATTGATGGTCAAGGAAAAATTTATTGAGTTAG
>NZ_RCOO01000131.1:0-3259 GCF_003987485.1 Spiroplasma endosymbiont of Megaselia nigra | reverse complement strand
TTATTAGAAAGTTAAAAACACGATTATACAGTACTATTACCGACTTATATATTGATGATGCTAAATGAAATAACTATACAACATTACAAAGAGAAGAAACATTGCCACTTAATTTTATTCCAATTGAAATTATTCCTAATAATCCTAATTTTGAACCTTCTGCTCGTTATGGTAAACAATTCGCTAGTATTTTAGATATTATTGCTGAAAAAATAATGTTAGACCCATTATTAAATAGTGGTAAATTTACCATTAATACTAATGGGGTGACTGGTGTTGTTGACCAAGAAATTAGTAAAATGCTGGCATCATTTATTGAAAATGATTTGTTATTAGTTGAAGGAGACCACGATAGTAATTTTCAACCAGTAGACTATATTGCTGGTAATTTTAAAGGTGAACAATTAAATAAAATATATGATTGATTATTAACTAATTACTATAAAATAAATCGCCATCATGTTACTGCTATTGCTAAAGGGGCTCAACAAACTCAAGCGGAAGTTGCTGGTGTAAATATTCAAACAAACGCATCATATGAACAAATGATATATATTAGAGAAATTAAATTAACTGAATTTATTATTAAGTTAATTAAATATGATAATGCGATTTTAAACAGTAGAACATTCAATATTAAAAATATTGATGAGTTAATTGTTGATGTTTGCTTACCAGTAAATGCCACTTTAAACAGACAATTAAAAAATGATGAAAATTTTATTAATATTGCAAACAAAGAAGGAAAGTGATAATAGTGAGTGATTTTTGACTAATACTTATCATAATTTTAGGAAATAATATTTTTTATTTGTTATTAGCTTTGATAATAATTTTAGGAGATAAAGAAAAAAGAAAAGGAGAACAAGAATAATGTTAAAACCATCTGAAAAAATGTTAGCACAATTAGCGGAAAATGATGAACCAATTGATTATTCAATTGATAGTATTCCGTTAGATTTTGCTAATCAATCGCGGTACAGTGACCCCGATTTAGAACAATTATTTACTGAAGACCGTGCTAGAACCTTATATATTTATAAAATTAATAATCTTGTTAATACAAAACAAAAACCAACCTTAAACTACTCTCAAAATAGCGTTAAAATCGGTTTTATTGACAAAGATGAATATATTAAGATTATTGGTTATGAAATTAGTGATTTTAATTTTAAATTACAAATACAACAAAACACCACAGTTCAAGATAATAGCACAAGTTATGTAATGATTGATGAAAAAGACATTTTAATTAATTATATTTCAAAACAAGATAAAACATTTTTAGAAACATTAGACTTAAAAATAGTATCTATTAATGAACCAATTACTGAAGACAATAAAAATGAATGTTATATTATTGAAGAATACAAACGTCATTATTCATCCGATGGTATTGACATTATTAAATCTACTCATTTAGTCAAAATAACTGACTTTAAATGAAAAAACCAAAATAGTATTCATTTAGTTTTACAAAAATTATTGCCATATGACACAGTATTTACTGGGATTGAAATTAAATACCCTAAATCGATGCTATTTGGAAATATTAAATGTTGAGGTAATGTTAATGGTATTTACTCTTATCCATCATCAAATATTGAAAATGCTAATTTAGTACCTTTATTATCAATGCCAATAGAAACAAATCCTAACGTACGAATATTTCAGTATTGATTTACAGAAAGTTTTTTACCGTGAAGCATTGCAAAAAACTATATTCAAGGTAAAGATATATTAGGTTTATTAGATATTAAAGAATTAAATATTGTTTTATTAAATTATTTAACATATCTTTATAATTATGATAGAAAATTTCAAGGTGCAAAATATGATGAAAAAGGCAATCCTACAAATAAATCAGCTATATTACGCCAAAAATTCGAAGGACAAAAACCAGAAGATGTAATTGATGGTTTATTTGAAAACTGAAAATTAGATAATTATAAATCTTTAAATGATAATGCTGTCAAAAGATTTAAACAAATTATTTATATGTTATCAAACTATACATATAGTAAATACGCAATTAATAAAGGTTATAATGATGATATTAAATTATTTGCTCCTTATTATTTCGAATTAATTTCAAATCCTAATAAAATAGAAGATGATTATTGAGAATTTAAAGATTGTCAAGTATTATTAAATTCATCATATTTTAATTTTTCTGGTGGACCCATGCCACCTAAAAATTACTGAAAAGAAGTTTATGCAAGTGAAAAACCAATTAATATAGTTGATAATAAGTATTATTTTGTTGTGTGGCGTGGTGATAAAAATGATAATTGAAGAATTGCAAAATTTAAAAATGATAATACATATATAAAAATAGATGAATATAATAATTTTTGGGGAATTCGTAAAGTTTTTGTTAATAATTATGGCGATGGAATTGTTATAAACAAAATAAAAGATAATCAAGAATTAAAATATAGAATTTGGCCTAATAATGATTATTTTAAAGCAGTTTATCGTTGAAATAATAACAGTGGACCCAATACACCAATTATTGACCCAATAACAGGACAAATTATCGATTGAAATTTAAAACAGCAAAATAATAACAACGAAAATGATGAAATTAAAGTGACTGTTAAAATTAAAGATATTTCAGAAAATCATATTTATCAATTAGAAGCAAATTATTTTAATTGATTATCAATAACAAATGAATTAGAAACAAATAATATACCCTCGCTTATACCTGCTGAAATTAAATTATCAGATGGCGAATATGGCAAGTATTTAACTAATTTAATTGTTTCTAATGACAAAATAGAAAACTATTTAAATTATTTTTCTCAATGATATAGATTACTTTATTCAAAAGCGGCTTGAATAAGTATGACTAAAAATTTTGTTGAAGATAGTATTAAAATAACTTTTTATAAACACGAAAAATTATTTATTTTAAATCAAATTGAAATATCTGGAATATGAGGTTATGGAAATTATGATATTATAATTTTTACAGAAAAAGAACAAATTAATATTAATAATTTACAGTTATTTAATAAAAAAAATGAAAAATTATCATTGATTACATTAGAAATATAAAAAAGTAATTTTAATATAGAGTGCACCCCAAAAAGTAAGTATTAGTAAAAAAGGTTTATAAACTTTTATTTATTATATCCTTTTCTTTGCGGCTTGAATATCATTTATTTCATTTTTTAACATCATTAATATATTCGTCATGCGATAAGTAAATATTGTTATGAATTGTTGCTTTTTTTAATAAAGAATGAAAACT
>NZ_RCOO01000130.1:0-3269 GCF_003987485.1 Spiroplasma endosymbiont of Megaselia nigra | reverse complement strand
GCGATGTTTGTTCAATTTCTTTTACTGTATTTTTTCGAAATTCTGCAGTATATGTTTTAAATTTTTGTTCTTTTCCTGCCATTAAAAAATGCACCTCCTCTAAAAGTTTAGTAAAGTTCTTTTTTAATTTTACTTACTTTTTGGGGTGCAGTCTTAAGTTAATCTTTTTTATTTAATATGATAATTTATAATAAAAATTATTTTGATTTTAAATTTTAATTTATTGCAGTTTATATTACAGTTTCCATACTAATAAAAAAATTTGCTAATTATAAATAGTTTTTCATAAATTAATAGTATAATTTAAATACCTTAAAGCACAAAATAATTTATTTTAATCAAAAACAGCAATCATTAGAAGGTTATAAGATATGGCCAAACAAAAGTTAACTAAATGGTATTATAACAATTTAAAGGTTAATAATTGAAATTTATATGTTGCTGTTTCTGAACAAGGTGTAACTTTTATTGGTTCTAATAACAAGGGGTTTAATGAATTAGAATCTTGGTTGAAGAAAAAGGGACCAAATATTTTATTAATTGCTGATCAATAAGGAAAAACGAACCTTGTTATGGAGCAATTAACGGAATATTTAATGGGAAAACGAACATTTTTTACTTTAGCGTTTGATTTCACTGGTACTTTGTTTCAAAAAAAGATTTGAGCAGAAGTTGCTAAAATACCATATGGAACAACAACTTGTTATGCTGATATTGCACAAAAAATTGGACATCCGCAAGCAATGCGAGCTGTGGGGACAGCAATTGGCAATAATGCCATCACAATTCTTGTTCCCTGTCATCGTGTTTTAGGCAAAAATAATGCTTTATGTGGCTATCGTGGTTGGTTAGAAATGAAAGCATCGTTATTACAATTAGAAAATATTTGATAATTAGTATTTGTTATTTTAAATTTATGCTTTGTTAAAAGTATTTTTTATTACAATTAATTTTATTTTTAATTAGTATGTTGATTATCAACAATAAATTTTTAATATATTAAAAGGAGAAAAAATTATGGGAAATTTTCATACAATAGCAAGTAGTTTATTAGTGTTTGGAACTATTAATATGACATTTGTACCTACTTCTAGTTTTATTAATCAAAGGGGATATATTACAGAACTATCACCAACAGCAGTTTCATCACTTGACAAAGATGATTTTATTTATTCAGGCTATTTATTACAGTATTTTATTTATAAGTCTTCCAATATTGACCAAAACAAAACAGTAAAAATGATGGAAAACAATATTGTTGCTAATAAAGATATAATTTATAATACTAAAACTAATATTGATAATGTGATAATCGATACGAAAGAATTATTTGAAATTTCATTAATGGCCTCGATTATTAATACTAGTATTTATGGAATGAAAACTTGGAAAGAATTTTTTGCCGAAGCATATTCAAAATGAATGACAATGCCAAACGAAATGAAAAATAAAAGCTGAGAGATTTTAAATAATTTTTTTATTGATATTTATACTCCGCTTCAAAAAAAGAATTTTGGTTCCCGAATTACTTCTTTACAAAAACAACGTGCTAAAATTGATCAGTATGCTGCAAAGTCAAATATTAGTTATAATACTAATTTAACAACTAAACCAATTGATGCAGTTGATTTAAAATATTTTTTGCCATCTTTTGAACTTGGTTTACAACAATTAATTCCCAAAAATAGGAAATTATGAGAACAGAATTATACTTTTAATGCTCTTAAAACAAGTTTAATTATGTGGCAGTCAAGTGGAATGAAAGATATTAAAACTGATAATGTTAGTTTTGACGGAAATATTCTACAAAATAGCATTATTAATGATGGTAAGCAGGATTTAACAACGGAATTAAAAAATATGATGAATGATTCATATACGCGAGCATCACAATCAGCGATTATAAAATTTGAAAATTTTATGAATAATAGTAAACATCAATATTATTCATCATTTGATAAGTTAGATGAAGATTTAAAAAAGATAACAGAATATGAAAATAATTATTATCATGAAAAAGGGAGCACTATTTTCTTAAAAGATAGCGTGCAAGCAATGCAAAAATATTATCAATGAACTGATGAACTGATGGAGTTTCTTAAAGAACAAATTTTAAATTTATTTAATATGACTTATGCAATAACTGGTGACAATTTTAAATATTTTTTAACTGGATTTTTATTTTCTCCTGATGCACCATTGTTAGAAAAAGGTAGACAAACAGCAGCTTATACAAATTATTATTTTCAATCATTACCAGGGTCAAATCGTTTTATTTCAACTAGATGGGCTTATATCGTTATTTCTGCAAAAAAATTTGATAATGTTTTTCAGGGAAAAACTATTTCTGAATATTTAATTGGATGATGAAGCTCACCAAATGTTTTTTATACTTTGAACCATGAGATGGGGCATGCTGTTGATGCTTACTATGGAATGATTAAAGAAACACGAAATGTTGCACCAAAATATTTTAAGAATATTGTAAATAGTTTAGGAATTAAAGGACAATATATGGGTAACATTTTTGGCTATGATGATATTGCAAGTTATAATCAAAAGGTTAACATTATTAAAATTTTTTTAATTATTATGTTTGGTACTTTTTGCACAAGTATTATTATTGCCTTTGTTTGAGGTACTAGTCGTAATATTAGACCTCAAAAGAAATAGAAATGGTAAAAATGCAACAATATTGCATTTTTTATTTAAAAATAAAGGAGGAAAAAAATTAGTAGTAAAAAACAAATGACAAAATTTGGATTTATTGTTTCATCATTAGGTGCAGCAATTGGATTAGGGGTAATTTGAGGATTACCTGGTTATATTAATAAATATGGTGGATTTTATTTTTTCTTAATATATATTTTTGAATTATTAATTGTGGGAATTCCACTATTAATTTTTGAATTTAACTTAGGAAATCTTCGACGGGCATCGTGTACGATGAAGCTCCAAAAAACAACTCTTGTTAAATAAAAAGGGTTGTTTTTTTATTTTTAAACCCATAATTATTAATTGATTCAGAGAAAGGACAGCATCTTAAATTCTTAAAATAGAAACTTTTTATCACAACTTTTTTTATTAACTTCAAGTTGTGTTACATATATTTATTAAATATCTTAGGAATTTTTACAAAGTATACCTGTTTTTCTCCCCTTAAGGTGTTGTCCTTTCTCTGTTTCAATTAATTAATTTGGCTAATAAATAAAAAAATAATATCAAAGAAAGGAATGGTAATGAAAATTAATAAGCAACAACAAATTTGC
>NZ_RCOO01000129.1:0-3297 GCF_003987485.1 Spiroplasma endosymbiont of Megaselia nigra | reverse complement strand
CAAAAATTTAATTTTTTCTGAAAAAGTTGTTGCAATTTATTAAAAATATTTTATTATTAACTTAACAAGATATGAATTTGCCGTTTGTATCTACACAACGCCTATAAAAATAAAAAAACAATCTCACAAGAATTGTTTTTTGCCGGTTCATCGTACAGGACGCCTAATTTAAAAAAAAAAAAAAAAATCTAATATTTTTAGGCTAAAATAATACTAAGTGTAATTTTACACATATTGAATATGGAAAAAATCAAAGAAAGGTCACAAGTATGAAAAAAGGTCAAAAAAGAAAACTAAAATTATGACATAAAATTACAATTTGGGGAATCTTAAATGCTTATGCGTTATCATTATTAATTGCTGTGTTTGCTTTATCACAAACACCTTGACATTGTCGTTTATTCGCGTTTATCAATATTTTTGTTATATTATTATCACAAGTAATTTATTATACTCGTCTTTATTTTAAAAATAAAAAGAAAGCAACTAAAAATAAACCTATTAAATTGCAATAATTTTAAAAAACTAAAAAGAACACTTTATTCCTATAAATAGCATTATTTAAACGGTAAAATGTTCTTTTTTTTTATTTTTTGTTAGTTGTAAGATAAATTAAATGATATTTTCGTTTTCCACGACGAATAATTAAATATTTATCAAATAAAAACTTATCTTTTGCTACAAGTAAAGTTTCTTCTTTAACAATTTGCCCATTAATAGTAATTGCACCTTGTTCTAAAAACTCACGACCTTCACGTTTAGAAGAAACAATTTGTGCTTGTACTAATAAATCAAGCAGTGGCAAATTAAGATTTGTTAAATGAAAATTAGGTAAATTGTTATCAAGTTGGTCTAACTGTTGCTCTGATAATTCATGTAAATTGCCTTTAAATAAAGCTTCGCTAACAATTTGTGCTGTTTTTAATCCTACTGCTTGATGAACAAATAAAGTTACTTCTTCTGCTAGTTTTTTTTGTGCAATGCGTTGTGCTGGTTCATTTTGGTGAGCTGCTTCAAGAGCAATAATTTCTTTTTCAGATAACATTGTTAAATAACGTAATAATTTCCCTGCTTCTTGGTCATCTTGGTTATAAAAGAATTGATAAAATTCATAAGGTGATGTTTTTTTTGAATCTAATCAAACTGCCCCTGATTCTGTTTTTCCAAATTTGGAACCATCAGCTTTTGTTAATAAATTCATTGTCAAACCACAAGCTAAATTATCTTCTCCAATTTGTTTATAAATATAATCTGTACCCGAAGTAATATTTCCTCATTGGTCACTACCACCAGTTTGAACAGCACAATCATAATTAATATATAATTGATAAAAGTCATAAGCCTGCAATAATGTGTAAGCAAATTCATTATATGATAAACCAACTTCAATTCTAGTTGCAATATTTTCTTTTGCTAATAAATAACTAATATTAAAATATTTACCAACATTTCGCAAAAAATCAATCAAGGTCATTTTTTGCAATCATTCAGCATTATTAACCATTTTAACTTTTGATCCAATTAATTGTTGCATTTTATTACTAATGGTTTCCACATTATGTTTAATTGTTTTATCATCTAGCAATACCCGTTCTGCTTTTTTCCCACTAGGATCACCAATCATTCCTGTCCCACCACCAATAATAGCAATTGGTTGAAATCCAAACATTTCAAAACGTTTTAATAACATAATTTGAATTAAATGCCCAACATGTAATGAATCACCGGTTGGATCAAAACCACAATAAACTCCTTTTTTTAATTCTTGCGCTTTTAATAATTTTGCTTCATTAGTTACTTGTTTTAATAGTCCTCTTCATCTTAATTCTTCTAAAATATTTTTTACCATCATTTATCTCCTTTGCTATTTAAAAAACTCTAAATTATTAGAGTTATTTCTTATCTACTTTTGAATCTTTTTTAATTGGGGCAGACTTTCCTTCTTCAATAATTTTTTCAGAAATTGATGCTGATGTTTTTTTCAAATCTTCAGTTACCTTAATTCCAGCGTCAATTGCTGAAACTGTTATTTTTGCTAAATCTTTTGCCACTGCGCGCACATTAGGTGATTTTGCTGCTGCTTTAATTAATTTAACTGCACCATTATCAATTTTCTTTAATGTTTTATAAGCCATTTCTTTTGTTGAAGCAGAATCTAAAATTTCAATTGCACCTTTGACATTTTTAATGTGCAATTCAATATCAGCTGCAACTTTATCTGATTCTATTCCTTGCGATTTTTCTCATACAATCTCAATTTTATTAACCATTTTTTTAAGTTGTGGATTATATTTTTTAACTAAATTAATGAAATCTTGTCGTAATTCTGAACCTTTTTTCGGAGCAATTAACATTCCTACTACCATCACTGCCAATGTTTTAACAAATTTAAATGCCATAATTATTCCTTTTCATCAGAATTAGCAAAATCTTTTAATTTATCAACAATTCGATAGGCAATGTCTTTATTACGAGCAATAATTTTTACTCATGCTTTAACGTTTCGTTTTGCAAAAGCTTCAAAAACATCAATATAATTTGAAACTTTAACAACGGTATCAACAGTAGAATTTAACATTTCTGATTTATAAGTTAAGTCTTCAACAAAATAATCAAATTTCTTAGCAGCAATTGCAACTTTTCGCGCAGCAATAATGCCATAACAGCAAAAAACAATTGCTAAACATAATAAAACAATGATTAAAATTGTTTGTGAAATTAATAAATTATCATTTGTTGCTAACATATATATCATTCTTTTCCACCCTTTTTCTAATCGTATTAAATATTACTTTTATATTATAACTTATTTTATAATTTATTTTAAATAATATTAGAATAATTAGTTAACTTAATGATAAAAATTAATATATACTAATTTACAACAATATATAATTTATCTTTACAAGATAGTATTAAACCAGTTTTTACATTAATTTGTTTTATGTTATATCAAAGAATAAAATCAGTAACTAATGCAAAATACTCAAAAATTTACGATATTGTAGTATTTTTTTACTTTTATTAATTATTATGTAAATTAAGTTGTTAAAAAATATTAAAAATTTGCAATTAATTTGTTAAAAATTAAAAAATATACTTATCATTTTCTTTTTTTATAAAATATTATTAAGGAGAAAAAATGAAAAAAATATGAATAATAAATGCATTTTTAATTTTAATTAAGGCATCGTGTAGATACAAGTTCCAAATTTGTATCTCTTGTTAGATTGATAATAACACTCTTAAAAATAAATGCAACTATTTTTTTAAAAAAATAAAATATTTGTAATTTTA
>NZ_RCOO01000128.1:0-3346 GCF_003987485.1 Spiroplasma endosymbiont of Megaselia nigra | reverse complement strand
GTGTATTTAAAATTCCTTTTTTAAAATTTCTTTGTCATGAATCAAGTGTTTTTATATTTACTTTATATTTTTGTGCAATATAAGTAAGCGATGTTTGTTCAATTTATTTTACTGTATTTTTTCGAAATTCTGCAGTATATGTTTTAAATTTTTGTTCTTTTCCTGCCATTAAAAAATGCACCTCCTCTAAAAGTTTAGTAAAGTTCTTTTTTAATTTTACTTACTTTTTGGGGTGCAGTCTTTTTTTTAGTTACTTTAATTTTAACAATATTTTTTTAAAATTTTATTACTTTTAATCCGATTTTCTAAATATTGGTGCTCTTTATCAATAGATAAAGGCGCTTTAATTAAATTATCATTTCAATATATTAATTGTAATAAAGAAGAAATAAAAATTTCATTTTTTTCATATAAAGTTGAAGAAACAACAGTATGCATAATATCAGTATATTTTGATAAATCCGAATTATATTTTGATGTAACACCAATTACATTTACCCCATTATTTTTGGCTTCCTTAGCTGCTGCTATTACAGCCATTGTTTTTCCTTATAAACTTACACAGATTAATAAATCATCTGGTTGGATCAAACTGGCACGAGTAATAATATTATTTTCATTTTCTACCAACAAACTACAAGTAAAGCCAAAACTAAATAAACGGGTAGCTAGTTCTTTTACTGCTAAAGATGAAATTCCTAAACCAGCTAAATAAATTCCTTTCGCTTTTTTTAATAAAGTAACTGTGTTTAAAAACTTAACATCATCAAAAGTTTGCTGATTACGCTCTAGCATATCTTGATAATATAAAAAAATACTTTCTGTTTCATCTAAATGCAAATTATTGGTTTCTAAACGTTATTGTTCTGCAACTATTGCAATAATAAAATCACGATAACCAATAAAGCCTAACTTTTTAATTAAAGAATAAATTGGTGAATAACCGATTCCAGTCGCTTTTGATAAATCTTCAATTTTAAGGTTTCGAATATTATGAATATTTTCACGAATATAGTTTGCAATTTTAATTTCTTTTTTTGTGCAAGTTCCTTGAATCAATTATAATTTTGAGAGAATTGAAATATTATCCATTGTTTTAATAATCTCAACGATTATCTTTTTGAGCCATTACAAAATCTTTATCAACAATATCTGATGACCAGACTTTATTAATTAAATCATCAGTAAAATACATTCAAGGTAATAATTTATTAACATAAATTTTATGATCATTTACTCGTTGATTTGGGGTTAAAATAATATGCGACCAATTTGCTAATTTAACTGCTTTTGACATATCTTTCCCAGAAATTACTACAATCGTTACTCCTTTTTCTTTTGCAATTGTTAATGCTTTGTTAACTGCTTCATTATCACCAAATAATGAATAAGCTAGAATTAAATCATTTTTATTCATAATCCGAGAACGAACCATTAAGTCTTCTTCATTTTCATTTAGATTAAAAGCATTAAAACCAAAACGATATAATTCTAGCGCTAATGTTTGTGACAATGCATTTGTTGAACCCACCCCAATTACAAAAATTCGATATGCTCCTTTAATTGCATTAATTGTTTGATTCACCTTTTCATTATCAATCATCGTATCATTTTGATTAAGAATATCAAAATATGTTTTCTTCATTAGACTCTCCATATTTTCAAAATCTAATGATTTAATTTCAATATCAGCAGCAATCGCAATTAAAAAGTCTCGATAACCATTAATCTGCATTTTTCGTAACAAACCATATATTGCACTATAACCAGTATTTACTTGTTGCGCTAAAACTTCAATATTCATTGTTGTTACTTCCTTCATATTTTCTTTAATATATTTAATAATTTCATTTTCTTTTTTAGTAAAATTCTTTGAATCGAATGTTTCTAATTTTGATAAAAATGATGCCATTTTATCTAATCTCCTTTTATGTTATTTTTCAGTAGTTCTTGTGCTGCTAAGCGAGCAATCATTGCAGCATTATCAGTACAATATTCTAATTTTGGAATAACTATTTTTAAATTTGATGTTGCTAAATTTAAAATTGCTGCTCGTAATGCGCTATTAGCTGAAACTCCACCGACTAACGTAACCATTTGCGGCTGAAAATTTTGAATTGCTAATTTTGTTTTTCGCATAATAATATCAACACATGTTTTTTGAAATGTCGCACAAAAATTAGACAAGTTAATTTTAGTATTACGTTGTTCTTTTGCAATTAAATTAGCTACAGCTGATTTTAATCCGCTAAAAGAGAAATTATAACTTTGATCATTTAATGGTAGTGGTAAGTGATATTGTGTTGTTGTTCCTGTCGCTGCAAGCTTATCAATAACAGGTCCGCCCGGATACCCTAAGTCCAGCATTCGAGCAACCTTATCATAACATTCACCAATTGCATCATCCAATGTTGAGCCTAAAATTTCAAAATTCAAATGTTTTTTCATTAATATTAACTGAGTATGGCCACCACTAACTAGCACTGCTAAAAGAGGAAATAAAAAATCATTATCGATTGCACTAGCATAGATATGACCATATAAATGGTTTAAAGGTAAAATTGGAATTTCTAAATAATTAGACAATGTTTCTGCTATTGTTTTCCCAATATGTAGTGCTCCAATTAAACCAGGTTTTGCTGTGTATGCAATGTATTGTAATTCTGTTATATGAATATTAGCTTTTTGCAAAGCTTCAAGTAGAACATAAGAAAAGTTTTTTAAATGTAACCGCGAAGCAAGTTCTGGCAAAACTCCACCGTATTTTGTATGTTCCTTAATTTGTGATGAAATAATATTTGCTAAAATTTTTCCATTCTTAAAAATAGCAATACTAGTTTCGTCACAGCTTGTCTCAATTGCAAGAATTACCATTTCATCTACCTCCTCATTATTATATAATAATTTTTCCTTAAAAAAATACTAAGAAAGAAACAAGTAAAAAAAATATACAAAAAAATAATAGATAAATCTATTATTTTTTAATTTTTGTATATTTAATAAAATTACCGGTAGTAAGAAAAAAGTTGAGTTTTTATAAAAATTATAAATAAAGTAATTAAATATAAATTAAAGTAATCGCTTATTAGAGCGATTTTTTTATTTGCATTATTCATCAGATAGGTATAGAGTGCACCCCAAAAAGTAAGTATTAGTAAAAAAGGTTTATAAACTTTTATTTATTATATCCTTTTCTTTGCGGATTGAATATCATTTATTTCATTTTTTAACATCATTAATATATTCATCATGCGATAAGTAAATATTGTTATGAATTGTTGCTTTTTTTAATAAAGAATGAAAACTTTCAATAACAATATTATCAGCACAATGATAATTTTTACCC
>NZ_RCOO01000127.1:0-3393 GCF_003987485.1 Spiroplasma endosymbiont of Megaselia nigra | reverse complement strand
ATATGTTGAATAAACTAACTCACTTGTTTTTGAACCATCGTTAGTTAAAACAGTACCTTTACATTTATCGGTTAATAAAGTTGTAAAACCTAAACTAGTAGCATTTGCTCCAAAAATAGCACCGACTTTATCATTTCCTTGTTCTCTAAATATTTCAAATGGTAAATAACCTTTACCTTTTGATTTTTCAGACCAAAATGCATCATTATAAAAACTATAAACATTAGAACTCATAAAACCATTAAGAAATTGAAAATTAGGTCAAGTTTTTTCATCTTGATTAATAACTCAACCCCAAGGAATACCAAATGAAATAAAGTTTAAGAACTTACCAACGCCACCTGGTATCGTAAAAGGGTTAAAAACTAATTTTTGCGTATAGTTTAAGGGTAATACTGTTATTTGACGATTAATAAAATTATTCATATTTAAAATATCTCAAACATTACATGAACCCATTTTATTATATTCAATTTGAACTTGACCAACAGTATTACCAAATTCATCTTTTCTTCTAAAATATGATGATGCTTGAGTACTAATGATATTATCAACACTACCACTATTTACTTTTATTTTATTTGGTGGTGTTATTTTTCAATCTTTAGACCAATAAAATTTAGAATCTTTATCTTCTTTATGAATATTTCGACCAACAGTAGAATTTGTTGCTGATGTAGTGCCGGGGTCAGTTATAACAATTCCTTCACTATTTTTTTGTTTTCAAAAGTCATATCTACTTTCCATATCTTTTTTTCAATCTTCATAACCAGTTATCATTGTTGGCTGTATCCCTTGAATGTTATATCAACTTACCTCAGGTGATGCATAAGTATTAACTTTGTCAGGTGGTGTAGGAAACATGTTATACATTAATAAATCTCTTGAATTCATTACTTTTTTATTAAATTGACCTTTAATAATTGGTCGTCCAATTACTGGCATATCAAAAAAGATGGGATTACCATAAAATTTAACTGCCATTGCTCTAACACCGGGATCTTTTAATAAAATCTCATCTAATTCAACAATACCTTTATTTAGTTTTTCATCATAAGTTATTTTAGGAAAACAATAACCTTCCCCTGGTGCTGATGTTTGTATAAATTGTCGTACTGATAAACCACTATTACTAATTTTGTCATTAATACTTGAAAAGGTAATTTCTTGTCATAAAAAACTACCATCATAAGGTGAATAATAATTAATAACATTTGATGGATATAATCATTGTCTATCTTGGGGTGCAGAATTAATATCACCACCACCAATATTTAAACCACGATCATTAAATACAGTATAAAAATTATAATAATCATTAATATTTAATTTGTCTGCATCTTCATCTAAAATTAATAAAGTATATTGTCTTTCAGTTGATTGTTGTGTAAATACTTGTTCAAATTTTGCTTCACCAAATTGAATTGAACTTCTATCATCAATCATATATGCATCTCAATATTTACCAACTTTAACTTCTTTTGTATAAAAGTTATCGGCTTTATTATCATTATTAATAAAATAACTTAATTTATATTGCTTTAAATATTCTAACATTTTATTAATATCATAAATGTTTTCGCCATCAATTAATTTTCAATAAACATTGCTATTTTCATCTTTTAATTTTATCGCAAAAGGTGTTTCATTATTTGCTCATATTGTTGAATTAATTGGTTGTTTATTAAAATCATCAATTGTTAATATATTAATTTCTTCACCTTTATATTTTTGTACTATTTTTAAACTACCTTGTCATTGTGCAATAGTACTTTCCATATTATCAAATATTCTTGAATAACTACCATAATCACTTGGTTTAGCATTATTAGGTTTTCAACCTGTCTCTGTATCGGGTATATATGAACTATAAACATTAAATGGAAATACCCTTCAATGTCTATTATCTTTTATGTTTTCTCTAATATCTATTAAAGTATCGTGGGCTTGTCTTCTTAATTCTTCCATAACACCTGGGTTAATTCTACTCATTTTTTAATTCTCCTTTATTTCTGTTCTACCTTGTAAGGCATTTTGATTATTACCAGTTTCATCGTATTCTAGTAATTTATTATTATGTTCTATTTCTTTAGTTTGCATTTTATCTTGTCATGACTCTACTTTTTCATAGTATTTGGTTGCTTCTAATTCATCAATATTATCATATTCAGTTATAGCTCTTATTGGTTCCATTGTGCCATTATCTAATCTAGCTGTAATTAATTCATTTTGTCGCATTTGGTCTACTAAACTAGCACTAACAAAATCAAATCCATACGGACGTTCACCAACTCCATCTCATAAACCATAATATTTTAAAACAGTATCAAACATTTTAGTATAATATTGTTTACGATATGATTGTAAATATGCTTGTTTTTCTAAATCTTTTGTTTTAGTTAATAATGATTGTGTTTTATTCTGGTCATTATCTGACTTATCACCAAATGGACTAGAAAAATGACATACTAAATATACTTGTTCAATAATAGATTTTTGGTCTTCGGTATATGTTTCTAAGGTTGGTGTACCTTGTACTACTTGTAAAGATTGTGATAATTGACCATCTACTGCTGATTGACCTGATTGAATAAAAATATCATCAAAAGCATCTTTTAATACTTTTTTATTACCTTTGTTATAGGCGGTCATTAAATCATCATCTAATATTCCATATCAATGAGTACGATTTGCTCATCTTTCTTTTGATTTAATATTAAAACTATCTTCTAAATCAAATTGTAATTTATAACAATTTGCCATTGTAGGTAATGGGTTTAATGTAGTTGATGTTGATAAAAATAAAGGATTAGGTTCATTAATCATTTCTCAAAAAGGTACAATACCTAATTTGTTTTTAAATTCTTGTACTAAAACAGGTCTAACATCATCTTTAATTTGTGTTTTACTTTGCCCAACAACTACTTCATTATTTTTAGGTCAACCTTTAATAACTATTTTATCTTTGGTACAAATTAAATTTAAAATAAAACCACTATCTGATTGATGATAATTTAATCAAATATCAGCACCTTGTTCAATTTCATTTATTTTACTTACACGAGATGTAAAGTTAAATGGGTTAATTCATAAATCAATATTGCCATCTGATGTTTCTAATAAACCAAAAATAGTTTTACCCATTAAACTTGCTGTTAATTCATTTTTATCTAATTTTTCTTTTATTTTATAAGTTTCATATCATCAATTTAATTTATCTAATATATCTTTACGATGTGATTTAAATAATATATTTTTACCATTTACTAATCGCATTTGATGGTGCGCAATAATATTTGCTAAATTAATTGTTCAATCATAATTATAAAATTTTAAAACACTATTAATATCATTTAAGTTTGGTAAACTAGGGAAAGTATTATTCATGGTTAT
>NZ_RCOO01000126.1:0-3397 GCF_003987485.1 Spiroplasma endosymbiont of Megaselia nigra | reverse complement strand
TTTCTTGATCATCATTACTATATTTATTATTAGAGTTATCACAAGCCACTAAACTGGTTGTACTTGTTGCAATTAAAGTGATCGTTCCTAAAATACTTAATATCTTTTTCATTTTATTTGTTTATTAAAAATTTTTTAATTTTGTAAATTTTACTGTAAGACACGGCTTATATAAATTAAAGTGCTAAATTTACAATTTTTTAAACGTTAATTTTCCAAACGCCACTTTTGTTGGTGGACCATCCCAGTGTTTATCATATCCAACCAAAACATAATATTCATTTTTGATATTTGTAGGAATTATATCCATAATAGAATAGTTGTTAATTAAATCAAGGCCTTTTTTATAATTAAAATTTTTATCAACAAAACGACCACCAGCAACATAATCTGATACTATATAATTATCACCATCTAAAACAACAAGCTTTGATAAATTATTTCCAAATGAAGAATTATCTTTTACACGATAATAATAATCTAACTCATTATTAATTAATCAAATTCCATTTAAAGAGGTAAATCCAATATTACCACTAGAGTCTTTAAACAAACTAATAGAATATTTACTTCCCGTATCACCCGATTTAAGTTTAATTTCTTTAGATTTATATATATTTAATTCATTATCTAAAAAATAAATTACTAAATTATTGTTTTCATAAGATACAATTCCTGTTTCCCCATTTATATTTATAATGCCGTTAGTTGCAACATTACTAAATGAGAGTTCATTATATTTTTTTATTTCAATAATTTTTCCTTGTTTTGAAATTTTATAACAATATCCACTTTTATCAAAATAATAGAAAAATCCTTTTTTTTCCATTGAATAACAATATCAAGATGTTATTTTTTTATCATCATCTTGTTTTATTAATTCAAATTGTTCATTTGAGTTTTTTAATGATGATTTATAAATATTTCCCATATAAGTAAACAAAGCATATTCATTATTTACTATTCCAATTATTCCACCAGTGTAATTTCCACTTGTGTTAAATTCTTCATCTTGAAAATATTCCTGCGTAAGGATTCATTCACTAATATCAATTTCAAAATTTATTTTCATAGTTTCATCATGAAAATAAATTTGTGAATTCTCTTTAACATTTAAAATAGCACTATCTTCTGTGATGTTGGTTAAAAATACTTCAGATAAAACTAATTCTTCATTTTTGTCTTTTAATTTATTTAAAATAATTTCTTCATTGTTGACCATAATTTTACCTAAATCAGTGTTTTTTACTACATCTTTAATGCTTACTTGCTGATTGGGATTATCATTTTTTAAAGTTGCTTCAAAATGAAAGGCACCAATAAACTTTTCATTATCTTTTGTTGCTAATAAGATAGCATCTTTATAGGTTTCTGAAAAATCGGGTTTTATTAAATTAATGTTACGAAAATCCCATCAATTAATATTATCATCAAATGAGTAATAAATATCAACAAAGGTTTCCTCATCTGGATTTGCAATCATCATTTCTAAAAGTATTGCACCTGCAATTTCTTTACTATTATTATTTGTGTTCGTTACATTTACCATTAATGGATTTGATTTTAATTTAGTTATATTAATTTTTTCTGTTTCATAATCATTTGGTACAGTTATTACATATGGTTTATTAGCAATTACGGTTGGTATAGCAGTTCCACTAATCGTTAATACACTTAATAAAATAAGTAATTTTTTCATACTTGTTTTTCTCCCTTTTATCTTGAAACTCTTTATCAAGATCTACTGCATTATATATATATAAGTAAAATTAGAACTTATTTTAAAAATTTTATCTTGTTTAATATCTTTTATTGGTCGTTTTAAGGGCCAAATTAGCAATCAAATATATTAAGTTTAGATTTGTGTATAAAAAGTATTGTATTAGTAAAATAATAGTATATAATTAAATTATATGTTAATCTTTTTGTATCAAAAAAGAGTTTATGCTGACTTGTTAATCGAACAAGAATAAAAAAAGAGAGGTTTATAAAATGGCACTTACAAAAGAACAATTAATAGAACAAGGTTTAAGTGAAGAGATTGCAGAAAATATCTTAAATCAGTTTAATAATGAAGCAAAGCAAATTAGAGAAAGTGTGCAAAAACGCGAAGATGTTATATCAAAAGAAGACTTTATTAAATTATCTAATGAATTAGATGAATTAAAAGCATTTAAAGATGTTCCATCTACTAAAATTGAAGATATTAAAACTAATTTAGATAAAGTTAGTGGTAATTCTTTATCTGAAAAAATGCAAACTTTAAAAGAATTAAAACCCGATTTGTTTGTTGAAGCGCAACCATCAGTTTCGCCAACTAATATTATTAAAGATATGATTGAAAAATCGGTTTAAAATAAGAATGAGGAAATTGAAACTATTAAAGAAAAAGGAGCATATACTCCTGATGAAATTAAAAAAATAACTGATTATACACTTAAAAACCTTAGATAAATAAGGAAGTGAAATTATGGCAACAATTAATTTGCCACAAGTACCTTTTACATTAGAAGGTAATACAACAGATCAAAAAGCATATGTTGATATGATTAATGCTATGCTACGCGGGCCATTAATGAATGAATATGCAAGTATTGTGCAATATGCAACTGCAACAGCAGAACAAGTTGCTTGATTACCAAATGCTGGACAAGCACTATATAATTTAACTCATCGTGTAGTATGACAAGATGATTATTCATTACCAAATGGTGGAACAACTCAAACTATGGGATTAACAAGAATTCCAGTTCCAATTGATAAAAGATTTAATTTAAAATTAATGAATGAAGCTTTTGACTTAGCATTAATAGAACAAAATATTAAAAATGGTGTTATTGCTGATGCTATTTCTAGTGTTGTACAAAATAAATTTGTTAATTTAGAATGTGAATTAATTCAGGGGATTTATGATTATTGTTTAGCAGATGGTCAATATGAGATTATTCCATTTCGTAGTTATACAGCAGAAAATGCTAATGATGCAAATAAAGCATTCTTTACATTAAATGAAACATTGATTGAATTAACAAATCAAATTAGTAATTTATATTTTGGCTTACCAACAGATAAAATGTTTATGGTTTTAGGACGAAGAGCCTATTTATGATTAACACCCGCTTATTTAAAAGTAATTGGTTCACAAGCTCAATTAAAAGCAATGGTAAATGGTGAATTATATGAAAATACAGCAATGGGTATTCCAGTATCTAAAAGTTTTCATTTAGAAAAAACATATACAAAAGGACAAGTTAACCGAGATAAAGGTTATAATTTTACTAATGTAAATGGTTTAATTATTAATAAACAAGTATGAGCATATCCAATTAATATGGATACTATTCAACAAGTTTTAGATAATGATACTGCTAACCCTAAATGAATTGGCAAAGTTCAA
>NZ_RCOO01000013.1:0-16859 GCF_003987485.1 Spiroplasma endosymbiont of Megaselia nigra | reverse complement strand
TAGCATATTCAAAACCATCAAATTTATCAAATGTATTAATTATTCATTGTCCGTAATGTTCAACTATTTCATTTAAATTCATTGCGTTTTTTGGTGTAATAACATTTTCTTCAATTAAATACTTATCATATTCATTATTTTCATTAATTTTATAACCACTAAATAAAAACACCGTGTGGTCTTCACTACCATTAGCATAATCAACGCCAATCGAATAACATTCAAATTCATATTGTTTTGTATTAGTATTATAAAAATCTTGCAAATTATATTCTTTAATATATTTACGATAATTTCGTAAAACATAAATACTGGGATCATTATCATTATATTCAAAACCATAGTATTCAAGTTCAAATAAATCAGGTCGCTCTTCTTTATTTGCTAAAACAAGTTTTTTAGTAATATCAGGTATTTTATTTCAAACAGCACCCATAGTTAATCGTAAATTAAAAACACCCAACCCATTAAAAGCTTGTTTATTTTCTGAATATACTTGGTTGTGTTCTTTTAAAATATTTTTAATTCTTTCATTTAAAGGTAAAAATGGCGTTACAAATTTTTCATAAAAGACATGATATTTATCAAAAGGATTAAAAGTAAATTGATTAGAATATGTTTTATGAAAATATGTTGTTACTGTTATGTATTGTTTTGCTATGTTATCTCATTCTTGAAATGTCCAAGATAATTCTTTTATAGAAATAGGATTGTCTAAATTATATTGTTCATTATTATTTTCATCCATTTATTTTTCGTAAGAAATTTTTAAACTTTTACTCCGAAACATTGAAACTCTTAAATTATTATATCTTTTATCTAGTTCTTTATCAGTTAAAATTTCTTTTTCTTCAGCATGTATCATTTCATCTGTTCACGCCGATATAATACCACTACCTTTACCAACTTTTCCCATAATTTTATTACCATTAGCATAACCCGCAAAAGCAATACGAACACCGCTCGGAAAAACAATTTCACCCCCTTCTTTAACATTTTTAGGTCAAACAATGCCATTTTCATTGTCGGGTCCTATATCAATCCCATATTTATCATAAAGATAGTTGCAGACATTAATTTTATCGCCAAATGTAGTATCTTCGTGGGTGTTGGCATATCTGCGTAAAATATTAGATGAAGCATCAGTAAAATTACAAGCAAAAAATAATTTTTCAGCTAGGTGATTTCATGTTTTATTAGTACCACGCCCAGCTGAAACAAACTTAAAAAAAGAATTCGTTGTAAAATATCGGGCATAACTATCACCAACAAAATCTTTAAATACTTCTCAATCAAAACCAAAATTATAGTCGCTAAAATTTAAATCATATTTTTTATTTAAATGTTCATAACTAGTAATTCGTTTTTTGTTGTTAACTTTACTAAATTCTTGCATATTTATTAACCTCTTTATTTTATATATAATACATTATAAGAAAAAATGAAGGGAATTTGTATAAAAATGAAAAAGTTTAAGCATTTAATATTTGATGAACGAGATTTGTTTAAAGATTTATTGTTATCTGGTGCTTGTAAAAAGAAAAATGGGACAATTAATTTATCTGAAATATCAAGACAAACTAGTCGTGGAATTAATACTATTAAAAGAGAAATTAATAGATTTAAAAGTATAGAAGATTATAGTCCGTATGAAGCACAAAAAGATTATAAGAAAAAACGTAAAAAATCTATTAAAAAACTACCTATATTTACAGAAGATCAGTTATATTTTATTAAAATAAGATTTAATAAATACCACGATACACCCGAACAATTGATTTATCGTTATTTCTTGGAGTTTGGTGTTAAATTTCCTGCTTGTGTTAAAACATTGTATAAATGAATTCGCTTAGGTGAACTGGGATTAAAAAAAGAAAATTTACCTCATCATGGTAAAAAATATAAAACAAAAGGAAAACCTGATAATCGTGGTCAATTAACTAACTTTAAATCAATTTGAAATATTGAAAATAAAGTTTCTAATGTTGGTTGATTTGAAATGGATACCGTAGTTGGAAAAGACCATCAATCTAGTAATTTAGTTTTAGTAGAACAATCAAGTAAAAATTATTTTGTAATGAAATTAAAAAATAATACTGCTAATGAAGTTTTAGAAAAATTTAAATACATTGTTAAAAGTAATAATTTAATTGGGAAAATTAAAGGAATAATAACTGATAGAGGAAAAGAATTTAGTAAATGAAAAGAAATGGAAATATTTGCTGAAACACAAGTTTATTTTTGTGATGCGGGAAAACCACAACAAAAACCACTAATTGAGCATATGAATGGTGAATTTAGATATTGACTTTCTAAGGGCTTTGATTTTAATAAAATTAGTCAAAAAATGATAAATTGAATAGTTAATGTTATAAATGATAAACTCCGACCATGTTTGAATTGACTAAGTGCAAAAACAATTTTTTTACAAAATTTTAAATAAATTTATTAGTTAAAATTTAATAAATTATTTTTAGTGTGCTTAAGGGTATGAGTAAAATAAGATAAAATTACAAAAATTTAATTTTTTATGAAAAAGTTATTGCAATTTATTAAAAATATTTTATTATTAACTTAACAAGAAAAAAATTTGCCGTTTGTATTTACAAAACGCCATATGATAAAAATATTTCAAATTCACTTGTTGCTAAGAATTGTACTGCATACTGATTTTTTGATGTAATTTTTTGTACCCCAGGTGCAAAAAAAGCTAATTTTCCTAATTCTTGTGACAAAATCGTAATAATTGCACTGTTATCATCATAAGGTCGTTTATGCAATACCATTCCTGTTAATTTTTGAATTATTTTAATAACTTTCTTTGTTATAACCTAGACGGGCAATCATTGAAGGGTTATCCCGTCATTTATCCACTACTTTAACAAATAATTCTAAAAATATTTTTGTTCCTAAAATTTGTTCTAATTCTAAGCGGGCTTGCGTTCCAATTTGTTTAATTAAACGGCCTTGTTTCCCAATAATAATTCCTTTTTGCGAATCCCGTTCAACGCAAATTGAAGACATAATTTTTAATAGCTGTGGTTGATCATCAATTTTATCAATTAAAATGGCAACACTATGCGGAATCTCATCTTCTGTCAACAACAAAATTTTTTCCCGAATAATTTCACGAATTAAAAACTTTTCTGGTTGATCAGTTAACATATCATCAGGATAATATTGTGGTCCTACTGCTAAATGTGTTTTTAATAAAGTTAATAATGTTTCAAGATTTTTATGTTTGACGGCTGAAACGGGAATGATAGCAGTAAACTGATGAATTTTTTCTCATTCAGCAATTTTTACCATTAAATCACCTTTGGAAACTAAATCAATTTTTGTTACAACTAAAACAATTGGAATTGCGCGCTCCTGTAGTGCTCTGATAATATAACGATCATTATCACCAATGTATTTATTTGCTGGAGCTAAAAATAAAATAACATCGGCTGCTTTTGTTGCTGATAAAGCAACTTTATTCATAAATTTCCCCATTTCATGATGAGCTTTATGAATGCCTGGGGTATCCATAAAAACAATTTGTGATTCTTGATCATTATAAATCCCTTGAATACGGTTTCGTGTTGTTTGTGCCTTTGCTGTTACAATTGCTACTTTATTATTTAAAATTGTATTTAATAATGTTGATTTACCAACATTTGGTCGCCCCACAATTGCAACAAAACCTGATTTAATTACCATTTTCTTCACCTCTTAATTATTCTAATTATAAAGGAAAATATCATAAAAAATTATCTTATTTAAAACTCAAACGCAATTTGATCATCTAATGATAAATTTTTTAAAATTCCAAGTTCTTCAAATGATTCTAAATGAGCTTTTGTAATATTTGTTCGTTTTTGTAAATCAGCAATTGATAAAAATGGTTTTTCATGGCGAGCATTAATAATACTATCGCCAACAGCTCCGCCCAAACCATCAATTGCAGAAAATGGCGGTAAAATAATTTTTTCATTATTTTCATTTGTAATAACGGTAAAATTTTTATTTCGACTTGTTTTTAAATCAATATTGCTCATTTTAATTCCTCGGGCATACATTTCTAATGCTACTTCATAAACGTGAATTAAATCTTTTTCTTTTTGTGTTGGTTTATTGGGAGCATTAAAATCTTTATTATCCAAACGAGTTTGAATATCGCGTAAAACTTGTTTGATTGTTTCTGCTCCTTTTAAAATTGTTTTAATATCAAAAACATCTGTTCGAGTTGAAAAAAATGTTGCATAATATTCAACTGGATAATTAATTTTATATCATGCTACTCGTCACGCCATTAAGACATAGGCTGTTGCATGGGCTTTTGGGAACATATACTTAATTTTATTACACGAATCAATATATCATTGTTCAACATTATTATCCCGCATTAATTGTTCATGTTCAGTTGTTAACCCCTTTCCCTTTCGAACATCTTCCATAATCTTAAAAGCACTTTGAGCAGGTAACACTTTATAAATTAAATTAACCATAATATCATCACGACATCCAATTACTTCTGAAATACTAATATTTTGATTTCGAATTAATTCTTGGGCATTGCCAATTCAAACATCTGTTCCGTGTGACAATCCTGAAATTTGGACTAAATCTGCAAATGAAGTTGGTTTTGTATCTAATAACATCTTACGAACAAAAAAAGTACCAAATTCAGGAATCCCAATTGCACCAGTTTTTTCACCATTAATATCTTCTGGTTTAATGTTTAAAACATCTAAACTTCGAAAAAGACTTAAAACCGCTTCATCATTTGTTGGAATTGTTTTTGGATCCACTCCCGTTAAATCTTGCAGCATTCGCAAAGCAGTTGGGTCAACATGACCTAAAATATCTAACTTTAAAACATTATCATGAATTGCGTGGAAATCAAAATGAGTTGTTAATCAATTTGATTTAATATCATCAGCAGGAAAATTAACTGGTGTAAATGCCTCAACTTCATATTCATTTGGAATAACAACAATTCCACCTGGATGTTGTCCAGTTGTTCGTTTAACTCCCTCACAACTCTTGGCAATTCGTTCTAATTCTGCGCGACGTTTTAAATGTAAAATATTTTTACTTTCAAAATAACCTTTCACATAACCATATGCAGTTTTTTCTGCCACCGTTGAAATTGTTCCGGCACGATAAACACTACGTTCTCCAAACATTTCTTTAGTAAAGTCATGTGCAATTGGCTGATATTCTCCTGAAAAGTTTAAATCAATATCCGGAACTTTATCTGCTTCAAACCCTAAAAATGTTTCAAAGGGAATATCATGCCCTTCCCCTTTTAATGGTTTTTGACACTTTGGACAAGTACGAACTGGTAAATCATATCCACACTTAACTGAACCATCAACAATAAATTCACTATAACTACAATAAGAACATAAATAATGTGGTTGTAATGGATTTACTTCAGTAATATTACTCATTGTTGCAACAAAACTACTACCAACACTTCCCCGTGACCCGACTAAATAGCCATGTTGCAATGATTTATCAACTAATTTATGTGCAATTCAGTAAATAACAGCAAAACCATGCTTAATAATAGCATTTAATTCACTTTCTAAGCGTGATGCAACAATTTCTGGTAATGACTTACCATAAATTTTATAAGCATTTTGATAACATAATTCTTTTAATAATTGGTCACTACCCTCAATTTTAGGTGTATATAATTTATCTTTAATAATTTCAACTTTTTTAATTTGGTCAGCAATTAAATTTGGATTTGTTACTACAATTTCATAAATTAATTCATCATCATTTAAAAACTTAAATTCGTTCATCATTTCCATTGTTGTTCTTAAAAACTGATCAGGATTATCAGTTACTCGTTGCTTATAATCATATAAAGGATGGGGACGGCCACCAATTCCTTTTGCATTAATATAAACTTCACGGAAAATTTTATCTTCTGGGTTAAGATAGTGCACATCACCAGTAGCAACAACTAATTTATTTAATTTTTTTGCTGTAAAAATAATATCTTTAATGACTGTTAATAATCGTTCTTCTGATAAATCCCCCATTTGAACTAAATGTTTATATACACTAGGGGGTTGAATTTCAACATAATCATAAAACTTAATTGTTTCTACTAATTCCGATGCATCTTTATTTCGTGCCACTTCAAAAACATCACCATTAACACATGATGACCCAATCAATAAATTACTACGATGTTGTTCAATTACACTTCGTAATAATTTTGGTGATGAATAAAAATATTTAGTATGCGCAGCAGTTATTAGTTTAAATAATTCTAATAAACCTACCTGATTTTTTGCTAAAATTGTCATATGTTTTGGTCGCAGTTTTTTATAAACAGCAGGGTCATGAATTTTCTCAATATCATCATCAAACTCAATACTATAAGTATTAATCATTTTCCGTAGCTGATGCTCATAGATGTCTGTTAAAACAATTGCATCATAATCGCCACGGTGAGCAACTTCTTCATTATAAATAACATTATAACAACGAGCAATTGTTCCCAACCGATAATTTTTCAAATGTGGTTCTAAAATCCGTGATAATTGTAAAGTATCAATTACTGTGTTATTAATTTCTGAGCGTCCAGCTTTTTTTAACCACGATTGAATAAAACCAAGGTCAAACTCAGCATTATGTGCAATTAAAATTGCATCCTTAAAATATTCTAAAATTTGGTCAATTGATTCAATAAAAGTTGGTTTATCCGCTAATAATTCATCTGTAATTCCTGTTAATTCAGTTGTAAATGATGATAACTTAACGGATGGTTTAAACAAATGATTAATTGTTTGACGTTCACCACTAATACCATCCATAATAACCGCACCAAATTCAATGATTTCATCATAGCTACTACTTAAGCCAGTTGTTTCTAAGTCGAAAATAACATATTTTGCAGTTCGTAAATTATGATGATGCGGGTTTTTAACATATCAGACTTTATCATCTAAAACATCTGCTTCAACACCATAAATAACTTTAACATCAGGATATTTCTTATTAAGATTATAAATTTCTGGATAAGCTTGAACATTTAAATGGTCAGTAAAAGCAATTGCTTTATGATTCCAATGTACTAATGTTTTAAAAAGCATTGCAAGATCTGTTACTCCATCCATAACACTCATTTTAGTATGGAGATGTAACTCCACGCGTTTTTCAGGCGCATTATCTTCACGATATAAATCTTCACGCTCTAAACGAGAAATTTTTTTAATAAAAAACATTTGTTCATTAGCATAAGTATCATACCGAATATCGCCAAAAAGACTAACTCATTCATTCGTTTTTAATTCTTCAATAAAATTATCTGGTTGTTCTGTTCGAGTAAAAAATTTTGCACCAATTGTATCACTATAATCAGTAATTGTTATTACATAAATAAATTTCTTTGTTGAAATTAACTGTCGTTCTTTACTTAAAATTTTTCCATAAATTGTCACATTCGGAGCATCTTGATCAATATCAATTAACCGTTCATAACTTGCTTCTCCATTTTTTGCTCTCTGATAACTATTTAATTCTCTTCGAACTGGATTAGTCCCATTGGTTGGTTTAGAAATTAACTGTTCTGTTTTTTGCGCTGTTTCTTGATATTTAATTAATTCTTGTTCATTAATTTCTAAAATATTATTTTCTCGTAAATCAATCACTAGGGCTAATTGTAAATAACTAAAACCATAGCGGCGAAGTTTTTTTTGATAATAATTACAATGTTCACCCACTAATTTTTGTTCACTTTCCGAATGAACAGTAATTTTTAAAATATTATCAGTTAAAGCAAAACGTTCTGGGGATAATTTACTAAAAAAACTATTTTTTAATTCCGATTTATTTAATCGAATATATTCTAAGTAACTAAAAATAGTTTCTAATTCGTATTGTTCTTTTCGAACCCGTAAAGAAATCTTTGTGGGTAATGTTTCATTTTCTAATAAAGTTTGTTCTAATTTTAGTAAAACTTCTAGTGGTAAAAAATCATTAATTTCAATCACAACACGAAAAAAGCCTTCACTAGTACTATATTCTGCTTTAATGACTTTAGCATCATCAAAATAATTTCCAATAAATTCTAAATTATTTGCTGTAAATAGTTTTATCAATTGTTGGTCCATCATCTAATCCTCACCTATCTTTTCTGCTTAAAAAAAGACATCTTTAATTGTTATTCCAATAAATAATAAAATAAAGACTATTGCTCCCGTTACATTAATAATAATCTTTGCCTTATGCGGTAACTGTCATTTTTGCTCTTTTGCTTGATATTCTTCTAATAATACTTTTTGTTGCGCTGGATCATGGCGTTTCTTTCAAATCCTTACCCGACCATTTAAGCGTTTTACTCCACCAACTATTCCTTCAATTGATGTTTCAAAAAACTTGTATCCATCTAATGGTGGGATTGGAATTAAGTTCAAAACAAATAAATTAGCAGATAACATGGCCACATACATAAAGAAAAGAGCTGGTCCTTCTGTTAACATTGAAGAAACTGTTCTTGCAATTCCAACTGGACCAGATAATTGTCCTCACTGACCAGTAAATAATAATCCAAATGATTTTAAAATTGTCACTGATTGTCTAAATGTTTCTCCTCAACCATAGCCATATGCTTGCGCAGTTGAAGCAAACTGACGATCAGGAGCTATAATTCCGACTGTATAAGTATTGTTGGCTTCTGTTAACTTAACTGGTTCAGTTTGAAATAAACCATCCGAAGCCGTTGTAACTTCTTGTTTACTATTTACACGATCAAAAGCAAGAGTAATATAATTAATTTTTTCATCATTATTACTATTATCATATTGTTGTTTTAAATTTTTAATAAAATTAAAAACTGTTGTTTGATAAGTTGGAATCTTATCTACTGTTCCCACATGACTTGCTAAAATATGATTCTCCTTATTATCAGCTTTATCTTCCTTATTAACACGATAATATTCTTGTGCTACTTTAAGTTTTTCAATATTAGGACCTAATCAATAATCTAAAATCACAATATCTTGAGCAACATTTTGACTACTCGTTTTTAGAGCAGCATATGCTGCACCATTAGAATCATACTTAGCTCCTCAATATGTCATATCAGATGGTTTATAATTTAATGCCGCAAAAGTTGTGGTAAAAATAAAAACAGCAATAAAAAAATTCATTAAAGCTCCTGCGACAATAAAAATTAAGCGTTTTCATTTTGCAATATTTTCCATTTTTCGTTCTTCAGGAACTTCTTCCTCTTCACGCCCTTTTGGTGGATCAACTAATTGACTTGCAATATAAACATATCCTCCAAAAGGAAAAATTCGGATTGAATAACGAGTTTCTTTTTTTCCTCAAGAAAAAATTTTGGGACCAAAACCAATTGCAAATTCATAGACATATGCTCCCGCTAATTTCGCAATAATAAAATGTGCAAATTCATGAATTGTAACTAACATTAATAAAATTATAATCCCAATTACAAAACCTAAAACTACCATTCCTGCTGACATTTATTTCTTAACTCCTTACTTTTTTATTCGGAATAACATTATTTTTCTGAAAAATAATTAATAATATCTCTTTTAATGATATCATTTAATTCTTTGATTTCACGATAATTAACTAATTTTTGCGGTTTAATTTGATTCATAAAATATTCAATATAATCAACAATTTGATAAAATTTAATTCTTCCGGATAAGAAAAGCGAACGTAATGTTTCGTTTGCTGCATTAAAAGCAATGGCTAATGAATTATTTTCATTTAAGCAACGATAGGCTAATTGTAGCGCTTTTCAACGAGATAAATCAGCTTTTTGAAATGTTAAGGTTATTAATTCCTCAAAATTTAATGGTTTTAAGAACGAACTATTTTTTCGAATTGGATAATATAAAAAATAATTTAAAACTTGTAACATTGAAGGTTTTGATAATTGTCCAATAATTGAAGAATCGGCATATTGTACGGCTGAATGTAAAATAGCTTGTGGATGTAAAATAACAGTGATTTTTGAAGTTTTAAATAAATGATAAGCTTCTATAATTTCAAATCCTTTGTTTACCATTGTTGAAGAATCAATGGTAATATTTTGTCCCATCTTTCAAGTTGGATGTTGCAAAGCTTGTTGCTCATCAATTGTTTTTAAATCAGCTAATGTTTTATTAGCAAACATCCCCCCTGAAGCTGTTAAAATAATTTCTGAACACGGGTTGGTTTGGTCTAAACATTGAAAAATAGCACAATGCTCAGAATCAATTGGATATAATTGATTATTATTTTTTGCTAATAAATTGTTAATTAAATCCCCTGCTACTACTAATGATTCTTTATTTGCTAATAATAACGTACGGTTTTTACCATATAAAGTTTGTAATGTTGGGTATAATCCTGCAAAACCACTAATTGCATTTAAAACCAAAGCTGTCGGAAAAGCAGCTAACATTGCATTAATTCCTGTTTCTCCAGTTACAAAAGTTATATTTGGATATTGCGCTGTTAAAATAGCTTGTTGTGTTTCATCACCAAGATGAACAATCCTAATTGTGCGATGTTTCTCTAAAATCTTAATTAGAACTGAAATATTATGATAAATACTAACAGCGGTAATTTGAAAATCATTTGGATTTGATACAATAATTTGTAACGCTTGTTGACCAATATTTCCAGACGCACCAAAAACAATAATATTTCGCATTATAAATTATCGTTGTAACACTATATTTGAAATAATAAACATTACAAAAAAGACTAATGAAAATGAATCCAAACGATCTAAAATACCACCATGGCCAGGCAATAAATTACTAAAATCTTTAATATTATAACGACGTTTAATTCATGAAAATGATAAATCCCCTAATTGTGACAAAATGCTTAATACAAACGCTAACAGAACATAAATTACATAACGCATTACATTTTGATCATTATCATTTGAGAAAAAGTTAAAAACCCAATGGTTACTAGTTGCAAAATGAAACATTAAAATAGCATAAGTAATTGCAATTCCTGCTGCTAAGATTGTTCCCGTTACAGCACCTTCTCATGTTTTGTTTGGAGATATTGTTGGCGCTAATTTATGTTTTCCATAAGTAACACCGCCAACAAACGCAAAAGTATCAGTTAAAATAATAATTAATGCTAATCATACCACACTACTTCAACCATAAGCAGGATTTAACATAAATTTATTCATTGCTTTTAAAGCAAAAGTTAAATACAGGGTAAAAATTAAAACTAATGTCATTTTACCAAAAGTAATTTCTTTTGAACTAAATACTAAACAATAATATCCTAAAATCGCACATAAATAAATAACAAAAATAATTCAGGGTTTTAATCAATTTCAATTTAATAATTTATAAAATAGGTAATTAATTGAACCAATTCCACCATATTCTGTTGCGATTGATTCATCTGGAAACAAAAATAAAAAAATTATTAATAAATATGTAATGACTTGCGTATAAATTGGTCACTTTGTTCCTCCAACTAACCGCAAAATTTCATAGTTAACTAAACCTAAAATAACAGCATTAATGCCAATAAAAACATAATTAGCAATTTCAATATGTGGAACATTACCATGTCATTCTGTTGCAATTGCCCCTGTGAATAAATATAAACCTAAAAAGACTAATAACAAATAAAATGTAATATGACGAGCAACATATTTTTTTTGAAACATACCTTTATGTTCCTTACTTTTTGACGCTTTATTTGTTAAATTATCATCTCCTGTTGATTTTTCATTTTCATTAACAAGAACATTATCTTCCTGATTGTTTATCACTTTCAATTCCTCCAAATCTTCTATTTCTATTATTATAATCTAATATTGCTTCAGTTAAAGCATTTTCATCAAATTCTGGTCAAAATGCTTTGGTAAAATATAATTCAGCATAACGATTTTGTAATAATAAAAAATTACTTAACCTTTGTTCACCACCACATCGAATAATTAAATCAACATCTGGTAAATCTGCGGTATATAAATGTTGAAATAATGTCTGTTCATCAACAGTTGCTAATTTTTCACTTATCATTTGATTAATTGCTGTTAATAATTCTTCAATGGCTCCATAGTCAAAAGCAAATGTTAAAACCATTCCATTATTATCTTTTGTCCGTAAAATAGCATTATCAATTGCTGCTAATGTTTTAAGTGGCATTTTTGTACGCCGACCAATATGATTTAAAACAATATTTTCATTCTTAAAATTATTAACTTGTTTATTATTTAATAATCGCTCTGGCATCGCCATTAAATATGCAACTTCTTGTGCACTTCGTTTTCAATTTTCAGTTGAAAAACAATAAATCGTTAAATACTTAACACCAAGAGCATTTGCTTTTAATGCGACATCTTTAATCCGTTTTGCTCCTTCTTCATGGCCAGCTGTTCGTTCTAAACCTTGCTTAGTTGCCCAACGACCATTACCATCTAAAATAATTGCAATATGTTGTGGTATTTTCATGCCTTATGTCCTTCTTCCCCATTTTGTTAATTATACCGAGAGTCATAAAAAAATGAAAGTTTTAAACTTCCATTAGTTCTTTTTCTTTTAGAGTTGCTTTTTCATCAATTTTTTTAATAAATTGGTCCGTTAATTTTTGAACTTCCCCTTCATAATATTTTTTATCATCTTCAGTTAATTCAGAATCTTTTTTAAGGTGTTCATTACTATCTCGTCGTTCATTCCGAATTGCTACTTTAAACTGTTCACTAGCTTTTCACATTTCCTTAACCAACATTTTACGACGTTCTTCAGTTAGCGGAGGAATATTTAACCGAATTAAATCTGCTTCTGAATTTGGTGTTAAACCTAAATCTGCTTTATTAATTGCTGTTACAATTAAATTAATAATTGAACGATCATATGGTTTAATAACTAATTGTCGTGCTTCTGGCACCATGATATTAGCCAATTGTTGAATTGGTGTTAGTGTTCCATAATAATCAATCATAATATGTGATAACATATTTGGATTGGCACGACCAGTACGAATTTTAATTAATTCATTTTCAAATGAAACGATTACTTTTTCCATCTTTTCTTTTGTTTGATTAATAACTTCTTGCGACATTTATTTTTTCCCTCCTGTAACAATTGTTGAACGCGCATTACCATGTGCTGCCTTATAAATATTATCTGGTTCATTAATATCAAAAACAACGATTTTAACATCATCTTCCATTGCTAAACTAGATGCTGTTAAATCCATTACTTTTAATTGTTTTTTTTGCAATTCATTTAAACTAATATTATCAAAGCGAACTGCATCAGCATTATGGCGCGGATCTTTATCATAAATACCATCAACCCCATTTTTTGCCATTAACATAACATCTGCATCAATTTCAATTGCTCTAATTGTTGCTGCTGTATCAGTTGTAAACTTTGGTTGGCCAGTTCCTCCAGCCATAATAACAATTGCTCCTTTTTCTAAAGCAGCTTTTGCTTTTTTAAACAAATATGGTGAAGCAACTTCCGGAACTTGAATTTTTGAAGTTACAACAACATTCTGACTACCTTCATTTTTTAATACAGCCTCTAATGCTAAAGCATTCATTACTGTTGCTAACATCCCCATATAATCTGCACTAATTGGATTCATTTTAATTGTGTCAGCACGATTACCGCGTCAAATATTACCACCACCAACAACAATAGCAATTTGTAATCCTTCTTTTTGTAATTTAACAATTTGTTTTGCAATATCATAAATTTTTTTCGCATCATATAAATTATCAGAATTCCCCAATGCTTCACCAGATAATTTTAGTAAAACTCGCTTATATTGTAATGCCATTATAACTTTCCTCTCTTTTTTCTATTTTATTCTAATACATTATAAATTGTTTTAACAAATAATCAAAATAAAATTACAAATTAGTAAAGAAATTTACTTTATCAAAAACTACTTAATATTAAGTTAAACTTGGCAAATAAGATGTTAAAAACTCATGTCAAAATTCTCATGCTTTTGTTTTTAAAGCATCACTTGTTAAAAGTCAATATACAAATCCCTCCGCAAAAAATTCAAAATTATCTTTAAATGAAAATTTACTAAGATGAAATAATTGAAAAATCTTTTCTTTTGTTAAACTTTGTTGCTGGTGAAAGTTATTAATTTTTTTTAATAAAAATGTTTTTAATTGTTCAATCACATTAATTTTATAATCTAATTTATAACGATAGTGCAGCAAATGTCCAAGTTCATGACATAGAGTGTAAAAAATACTTTGTTGTGAAATTCCACCTTCAATCCATTTTTGCTTTCATATCTCTTCATAGTTACAATTTATTGCATCATATGCAATTGCAATTTGCCGGTTGTTTGAATTTGTATAACTCTTTGTTTCTAAAAATTGTCCGTCTTTAATTAATAACAGAACTTAAAACTTTATTAATTTCTTGTTTTGTTCAAAGAAAATCACAAATATTATAAAATAATGTAATAATTTCTTTTAATTTATTTTGATAAGTTGAACAATAATGATTGATAAATTGTTGTCAAGAATGTCGAACTGGTTCATCTAAAAAGGACAATAATTCATCATAAGAAATAAATGCTTTTTGATCATAGAATGGTAAATTAGTATAATTAGCTGGACTTAAAAAAGCATTTGTTAAATTTTGTTCAAGTTTTGTTGCAATATTATTATTAATTCACATTCCTCGATAACCTCGATTTTGTACTCAAGTTTTATTTGGAGCATATTGTCGATTTAAATCAATTTGATTAGCAATTGATTTATCAAAAGTATAATAAAGAATCACTGATCCTCGATAAAACGAAAAATCACTTGAAACAATTGTTGCTGATGAAGAACTAATGTTATCTTTAATTTTTATTTTATTAATATTTAAATTAAGAAATTGTTGTTTTAATTTTTCTTTAATATGTATTTTTTTCGGAATATGTAAGCCATTAGTTTTAAGGGTTTTTAAATTGGGGTCAGTAACAATTGTCCCTAACTCAAGTGGTCTTGGATTTAAATAACCAAGATATCAGACATACAGAACAAAACTGACAAAAACCGTTACGTTACCATTAAAAATAATGTTGAATTAATCATTCACCATTTTTTGCTATTTTCTTTCATATGTTTTTCCTTTTCTAAAACTTTTAATAATTTATAATGTTCAATCTTGGATAGTCATTTTATTATTTAGAAATAATTTTGTTAAAACAACATTATTTTGTATCACAAAATAAAAACTTTTTAAAAAACAGTTTTCTTAAATAGATTAATTAAAACCCACTCCGCTTAGACCACCCATCCCAGGAATATTTGGCATACGCCCTGATTTAATTTGACGAGCAATTTCATCAACTTGTTTTTTTGTTTTTTCAAATTGATTAATTAGCTCATTATATTCTTTTTCAGTTCGTCCTGAGCCTTTTAAAATCCGATTTTTTCGTGATAAATGTTTTAATAATCGTGGTTCACGACGTTCTTTCACTGTCATTGATGATAATAATACTTCGGTTACTTTTAATTTTCGTTCAGCATCAGCAATTTTTTCATCACTTAATTTTGGCATTCCAGGTAATAATTTCATAATTCCGCCCATTTTACCCATTTTTGAAATTTGGCGCATTTGGTTTAATAAATCTTGCAAATCAAACTGTCCCATCATCATTCGATTAATTGTTTTTTTGATATCACGTTCATCTAATACATCTTTTGCTTTTTCAACTAAGGTTTGAACATCTCCCATTCCTAAAATTCGATCAGCCATTCGGTCAGGATAAAAGATTTGTAAATTACTCATTACTTCTCCAGTTCCAATAAAAGTAATTGGTAATTTTGTTAAATGTGTAATTGACAAAGCAGCCCCACCACGAGCATCACCATCTAGTTTTGTAACAACTACTCCTGTTAATTTTAATAACTGATTAAATTCAGTCGCAACATTAATAATGTCTTGCCCTGTCATCCCATCAACAACAAGAAGAATTTCATCCGGGGTAATATTATTTTTAATTTCTTTTAATTCTTGCATTAACTCAGCATCAATATGTAAACGTCCAGCTGTATCAATTAAAATAACATCATTTTTATTATCTTTTGCATAAGTAATTGCTTTTTTCGCAGTCGTTACTGGATTTTGTGTTCCGCGCTCAAAAACTTCAATATTTAAATTTTTCCCAATTGTTTTTAATTGTTCAATCGCTGCTGGTCGATAAATATCACAAGCAACTAATAATGGTTTTTTGTGATATTTCTTTTCAACTAACTTAGCAATTTTCCCCGTTGTGGTTGTTTTACCACTTCCTTGTAAACCAACCATCATTACAATTGTTGGTTTTGAAGTAAATGATAATTCTTTAACTGTTTTTCCAAATATATTAACTAATTCTTCATGCACAATTTTAACCATCATTTGTGATGCATTTAATCCATCAAGAATATATTCACCCCGTGCTTTTGTTTCAACAGCTTTAATAAAATCTTTAACTACTTCATTATTAACATCAGCCTCCAATAATGCTAATCGAATTTCACGCATTGTTTCAGTAATAGCATCAGTCGTTAAAGTTGATTTTTTCATATTTTTTTCAATTGATTTTTTCAATCGATTCGCTAAAAAATCTCCAATCATATTTTTTCTCCTTTAATTTTTATAACAAATACACTCTTATTAATTAATTATACTAAAATTAACATAAAAAAAGAATAAAAATAGAGTGCACCCCAAAAAGTAAGTATTAGTAAAAAAGGTTTATAAACTTTTATTTATTATATCCTTTTCTTTGCGGCTTGAATATCATTTATTTCATTTTTTAACATCATTAATATATTCGTCATGCGATAAGTAAATATTGTTATGAATTGTTGCTTTTTTTAATAAAGAATGAAAACT
>NZ_RCOO01000125.1:0-3408 GCF_003987485.1 Spiroplasma endosymbiont of Megaselia nigra | reverse complement strand
CATATCATGAAGCAACGGTTCTGTTATTAATTTGATATTTTTGAGCAATAAAACTTATCTTATTATTTTTAACTTCTTGTACTATCATTTTTCTAAAATCTGCAGTATATGTTTTAAATTTTTGTCCTTTTCTTGCCATATAAAAATGCACCTCCTCTAAAAGTTTAGTAAAGTTCTTTTTTAATTTTACTTACTTTTTGGGGTGCAGTCTATAAAATGACTTTTTATATTTCTAATATAATTAATGATAATTTTTCATTATTTTTATTAAATAGTTGTAGATTATTAATATTAATTTGTTCTTTTTCTGTAAAAATTGTAATTTCATAATTTCCATAACCTCATATACCTGATATTTCAATTTGATTTAAATTAAATAGTTTTTTATCAAAAGTTATTTTAATACTATAATCAATTAAATATTCGATTGTACTAATTCAATCTATTTTAGAATAAAGTAATTTATATCATTCAGAAAAATTATTTAAATAGTCTTCTATTTTGTCATTAGAAACAATTAAATTAGTTAAATATTTACCATATTCACCATCGGATAATTTAATTTCTGATGGAATAAGAGAAGGAATGTTATTTGTTTCTAATTCATTTGTTAATGATAATCAATTAAAAAAATTTGCTTCTAATCGATAAATAGGATTTTCTGAAATATCTTTGTTTTTAACACTTACTTTAATTTCATTATCTTTGTTATTATTAACATTTGTTTGTTGTTTTAAATTTCAATCAATAATTTTTCCAGTACTTGAATCAATTAAAGGTTTAAGAGGTTCATCACCACCATTTCAACGATAAACTGCTTTAAAATTTTGTTCCCCCTATCTTCATTTCAAAAAATTCGTTCTATTTTGCCTTCCGATTGATCATCTATTAATAAATCTTGTTCTTTTGTTTCAAAAACCCATAAAAAGAGATCAATATAATATTGTTTTAATGGATCTCAAGCCTCAATTATTTTTCCTTTATTTGTATCGTGTTTAAATTTTGATATTTTTCAATAAATAGAATTATTAGGTTTCCATATAACAAAATATCATTTATTATCTACTTGATTAAATGGTTTTTGTTGTGCTTTAATTTCTTTTCAATAATTTACTGAAATTGGTGGATTAGAACCAATAAAATTAAAATATAATGAATATATTTGTACTTGACAATCTGAAAAATAAAAATATCCTTCTTCTAATCTATTTGGTTTTGAAATTAGTTTGAAATAATAAGGGGCAATTAATTTAAAATCATCATTATAACCTTTGTTAATAGTATATTTACTATATGTATAATTTGATAACATATAGATAATTTGTTTAAATCTTTTAACAGCACTGTCATTAATAAATGTAGGATTATCTAGTTTTCAATTTTCAAATAAACCATCAATAATATCTTCGGGTTTTTGTCCTTCAAATTTTTGGCGTAGTTCAGCCGCTTTATTGGTGGGGTTACCTTTTTCATCATATTTTGCACCTTGAAATTTTCTATCATAATTATAACGATATGTTAAATAATTCAATAAAACTTTATCTAAACCATTTTTATTTATTAAATCTAAAATATCTTTACCTTGAATATAGTTTTTTGCAATATTTCATGGTAAAAAACTTTCGGTAAATCAATATTGAAATACCCTTAAATTAGGGTTTGTTTAAATTGGCATTGATAATAACGGCACCAAACTAGCATTTTCAACAATTGATGATGGATAAGAATACACACCATTGACATTGCCCCAGCACTTAATATTTCCAAATAGCATTGATTTCGGATATTTTATTTCAATTCCAGTAAATATTGTATCTTCTGGCAATGATTTTTGTAATACTAAATGAATACTATTTTGATTTTTTCATTTAAAGTCAGTTATTTTAACTAAATGAGTAGATTTAATAATTTCAACACCATCAGGTGTATAAGGGCGTTTATATTCTTCAATGATATAACACTCATTTTTATTTTCTTCACTAATTGGTTCATTAATAGATACTATTTTTAAATCTAATGTTTCTAAAAATGATTTTTCTTGTCTTGAAATATCATTGATTAAAATATCTTTTTCGTCAATCATTACATAACTTGTGCTATTGTCTTGGACTGTTGTATTTTGTTGAATTTGTAATTTAAAATTAAAATCACTAATTTCATAACCAATAATTTTAATATATTCATCTTTATCAATAAAACCTATTTTAACGCTATTTTGAGAGTAGTTTAAAGTGGGTTTTTGTTTTGTCGTCTTAACAAGATTATTAATTTTATAAATATATAATGTTCTTTCACGGTCTTCACTAAATAATTGTTCTAAATCGGGGTCGCTATATTGTGATTGATTAGCAAAATCTAACGGAATACTATCAATTGAATAATCAATTGGTTCATCATTTTCTGCTAATTTTGCTAACATTTTTTCAGATGGTTTTAACATTATTCTTGTTCTTCTTCTTCATTATACATATTGATAATAGTTTCGTTGTTTTTTAATTGTCTGTTTAAAGTAGCATTTACTGGTAAGCAAACATCAACAATTAACTCATCAATATTTTTAATATTAAATGTTCTACTATTTAAAATCGCATTATCATATTTAATTAACTTAATAATAAATTCAGTTAATTTAATTTCTCTGATATATATCATTTGTTCGTATGATGCATTTGTTTGAATATTTACACCAGCAACTTCCGCTTGGGTTTGTTGAGCCCCTTTAGCAATAGCGGGAACATGATGGCGATTTATTTTATAGTAATTAGTTAATAATCAATCATATATTTTGGTTAATTGTTCACCTTTAAAATTACCAGCAATATAGTCTACTGGTTGAAAATTACTATCAGGGTCTCCTTCAACTAATAACAAGTCATTTTCAATAAATGAAGCCAACATTTTACTAATTTCTTGGTCAACAACACCAGTTACTCCATTAGTATTAATAGTAAATTTACCACTATTTAATAATGGGTCTAGAATAATCTTTTCAGCAATAATATCTAAAATACTAGCAAATTGCTTACCATAGCGAGCTGAAGGTTCAAAATTAGGATTATTAGGAATAATTTCAATTGGCATAAAATCAATTGGCAATATTTATTCTCTTTGCAATGTTGTATAGTTATTTCATTTAGCATCATCAATATATAAGTCGCTAATAGTAATATATAATCGTGTTTTTAACTTTCTAATAACTTTTACTTGTTTAGTTACATAATCAATTTCTAATTTTTCATTAATAAAAATACTTTGGTCATTTTTAATATAGGGGTCATAATCAAAAGTACAAGATACTAAATTACCTAGTTCATCATACTGGTCATTGTAAAAATCAATAGTAATAAAATTAAGTTTTGAATTATTAGCAAAAATAAAATATGCACCCTTACCATTCTTATTAATTTT
>NZ_RCOO01000124.1:0-3440 GCF_003987485.1 Spiroplasma endosymbiont of Megaselia nigra | reverse complement strand
TTAAATTTTTGTTCTTTTCCTGCCATTAAAAAATGCACCTCCTCTAAAAGTTTAGTAAAGTTCTTTTTTAATTTTACTTACTTTTTGGGGTGCAGTCTTCGTTGATTAAAAATAAAAAATAAAATTAAAGAAATTAAAAGAGAACATCCAAGATATAAAGTTAAAGAATTAGGATTATTACAAATGGATGCTAAATATTTTATGCCAAGTAAATTTCCGGTTGATAAAAATTATTATGTTTATGATTTTATTGATTAAATGTCACGGTCAGGATTAGGATATATTTATGATAAATTAAGCACTGAAAACGCTATTGATGCTGTTAAAAGAGCAATCAGTGATTTTAAAAAAATATTTGGCATTAAAATAATACGAATTAGAACTGATAACGGTTCTGAATTTATTAATAGTAATCGGAATAATCAAAAAATTAGCGTTAAAGAAACTACTTTTACTCAATTTTTAACAGATAAAAATATTTTACATCAAACAACACCTGTTCGTTCTCCCTAGTCAAACGGTAAAATTGAAAGATTTCATCAAAATTATACTAAGTTATTTGTATTTGATGAAAAAATATTGGATGCAGTTAGTTTACAAAATAAACCAAATGATTACTATTATTTTTATAATTTTGAAAGAGTACATAAATCTTTAAATTTTCAGACACCATTTGAATTTTTAAATAATTTAACTAAATAATTTCAAATTTATAAAGTTTTATTAAATCTATTTTTTAGTGTGTTAATTTTAGAATTTTTATTTATATATTTATCAGTTTTAATTATATTTTTTATTATTTTTTCTTGTTTTCTTGCAATCTCCAAAATGTGTGTGGTATACTACAAAAAAAAGATATAAGTGACATAATAATTCATTCAGATCATGGATTTCAATACACATCAAAAATATATAATAATAAATGTATATCTAATGGAATTAGAATTTCTATGGGTAAAAATTATCATTGTGCTGATAATATTGTTATAGAAATTTTTCATTCTTTATTAAAAAAAGCAACAATTCATAACAATATTTAATTATCGCATGATGAATATATTAATGATGTTAAAAAATGAAATAAATGATATTCAAACCGCAAAGAAAAGGATATAATAAATAAAAGTTTATAAACCTTTTTTTACTAATACTTACTTTTTGGGGTGCACTCTACAAGTGCTCTTTTTATTTGTTTAAATTTAATTAAAAACTAAATTTAAAAACTGCTAGTTTATACTAGCAGTAGTGTAAATAATAAATCTGGGCCTTGTCTGTTTTTGATAATAAACTAATAACTTATTGTGCTAAAACAGAAGTTATAATTTGAGGAACTACTCCAATTAAGTTAATACCAACACCATTACCCTGATCATATGATGGAATATTTCAGACATATCATTGTGCAATTAATAATGCAGCAACAATTCCAGCGACAGTTGCAATTTCTGGGATTTTGCTTAATAAGGCTGCAATAACTCCGCCAACTGATCCTAAATCATTTTGAACTTTGGTTAATAAAGCATGATTTAAGTATAAGTGTGAGTAAACAAAATAATAATCCCATTCATTAATCCCATCTTTTAAATTTTTAATATTTGTTAGATTAATATTTGATTTATTATTTTGATAAAATTGTTGATATGTTATTCCTAGTTTTTCCTAGGTTTTATATTATGTGCAGTTTTATTGTATGTATTATTGATAAATGTTGTATTCGATAATAATAATGCCGGGGTAGTTGCCAACGCAATTGCTCCAACACCAACTAAGATATTCTTATAACCAAACATTATTAATCATCTCCTGTAAAAATATCTATATTGACGCCGTAAATATTATTTACACTTTCATTATATTCTTCTCATTTTATGGCACAATTAATTTAGTTATAATTATTAAAATATCAATTTTTTTCCTATTTTTAAGCTTAAAATTGAAAATAATTTGCCTTTTAAAAATATTTATTTTTTAAAATAAGTTATAATTATTTGCTAAATTATAAGTGAAAGTATAAATATTAAATTTGAAATATTAGTGATAATTAATGCAAATAAAATTATTATCTAAATCCTTTTTTGTTCATCCTAAATTTGGTATAATTACTTTAGTCAAATGGGTGATTAGATGGAAAATAACAAGTTTAATTATTATAATTGAGCAAATAACAAATGAGGGAAAAAGTGACAAATGTCACAAGATACTAAGCAACAGTTATTAACTTTATCGGGAAAAATCCACTATGTGCCATTATGAAAATCAGTTGATATTACAATTGACTTAGATACTCAACAATTAATTATTCCAAAAAATCTTGCTTTTTTAGCACAAAAATATCAATTACCACAAACAACATATTATCTTTTTAAATATAATAATATTAATAACATTATGCTAGAATGTAATTACATTATTAGTAATTATTCAAAAATTATTGAAGCCAAAATTGATCAAAATTTTATTTCATTAAAATGATCATTATCATATGGTGCTTACTTTTTTAAAGAAATTACTAATTATATCCTAGCACAAGATACAATCTTAGAAACTTATCGGGAAACAAAAAATCGAAAGCAACGATTATTATTTCGTTATCAAAACCAACGTGCATTTAAAAAAAGTAAATGAAAGAGAGAATAAATTTTAATGAAAATTCGGTTAGACCAGTTAATGGTTAATAATAATTTAGCTCCTTCGCGTGAAAAAGCTAAAACAATGATTTTAGCAAACAATGTTTTAGTTGATAATGTCCCAGCTTTAAAACCAGGTGAACTAGTAAAAGAAAATAGTATTATTAAATTACGTGGTGAACCATTAAAATATGTTTCCCGAGCAGGGGAAAAGTTAGACAAAGGTTTAACTGATTTTAATTTAACCGTTAAAAACCTAGTTTGCCTTGACATTGGTGCTTCAACTGGTGGTTTTACCGATTGTTTATTACAAAATCATGCTAAAAAAGTTTATGCTGTCGACGTTGGTACAAACCAATTAGCTTGAAAATTACGCAATAATCCGCAGGTTGTTTCATTAGAGAAAACTAATTTTCGATATGTTACTAAAGCATTATTTGCCCCTGATGAAATTGAATTTGCTTGCTGTGATGTTTCTTTTATTTCATTAGATAAAATTATTCCATCTTTAAAAGATATTTTATTATTAAATCATTATGCTTTTTTCTTAATTAAACCACAGTTTGAGAGTACAAAAGAAGCTGTTAAGAAAGGAAAAATTAATCATAAAGCAACCCACTATGATGTTATTAAAAAAATCTTTACTTTAGGTCTTAATAATGGTTTCAGTGTTATCAATTGTGACTATTCTCCAATTTTAGGAAATAAAAAGAAAAACATTGAATTTATTTGTTTATTACAACGAACAATAAATCCGATTAATTATATTGCCGACAAAGTTATAGCAACAATAATTGAAAATGCTTGAAATAA
>NZ_RCOO01000123.1:0-3500 GCF_003987485.1 Spiroplasma endosymbiont of Megaselia nigra | reverse complement strand
TTTCAATGTTCCATATAAAGGTGATTTTGAAAATTCAATTATTATATCTGAATATTGTTTTTCTGAAATTATTCCAACTGAAATTAAATGAGTTCATCATGGGTAACTATCTGATCTATATTTATAAATATCTGAAGGAGATTCTTCATTAATTTCAATTTTATTATTTAAAGGATATTTTGATGTTGGTGGTGCTTGGCTTTCTAAATGACTATATGAAATTTTTGCATTTATAATGCGTGCATTTTTAAATACTTGTCTTTGTGGATTAGAACTATGGTTACCTATATTTAATAATTCTAAAATATTTTTTCCTTTAATATAGTTTTTTGCAATACTTCAAGGTAAAAAACTTTCAGTAAATCAATATTGAAATATTCGTACATTAGGATTTGTTTCAATTGGCATTGATAGTAAAGGCACCAAACTAGCATTTTGAATAATAGATTGTGGATAAGAATAAAAACCATTAACATTACCTCAGCATTTAATATTTCCAAATAACATTGATTTAGGGTATTTAATCTCAATCCCAGTAAATACTGTGTCTTCTGGTAATGATTTTTGTAATACTAAATGAATACTATTTTGATTTTTTCACTTAAAATCAGTTATTTTAACTAAATGAGTAGATTTAATAATATTAACTCCATCTGGCGAATAAGGGCGTTTATATTCTTCGATGATATAACATTCATTTTTATTATTTTCTGTAATTGGCTCATTAATAGATACTATTTTTAAGTCTAATGTTTCTAAAAATTCTTTGTCTTGTTTTGAAATATCATTAATTAAAATATCTTTTTCATCAATCATAACATAACTTGTACTATTATCTTGGACTGTGGTGTTTTGTTGAATTTGTAATTTAAAATTAAAGTCACTAATTTCATAACCAGTTATTTTAATATATTCATCTTTGTTAATAAAACCGATTTTAACGCTATTTTGAGAGTAGTTTAAGGTTGATTTTTCCTTTGTTTTAACAAGATTATTAATTTTATAAATATATAAGGTTCTTGCACGGTCTTCAGTAAATAATTGTTCTAAGTCAGGGTCGCTGTACTGCGATTGATTAGCAAAATCTAACGGAATACTATCAATTGAATAATCAATTGGTTCATCATTTTCTGCTAATTGTGCTAACATTTTTTCAGATGGTTTTAACATTATTCTTGTCCCCCTTCTTCATTAGGTATATTGATAATAGTTTCGTTGTTTTTTAATTGTCTGTTTAAAATAGCATTTACTGGTAAACGAACATCAACAATTAACTCATCAATATTTTTAATATTAAATGTTCTACTGTTTAAAATCGCATTATCATATTTAATTAATTTAATAATAAATTCAGTTAATTTAATTTCTCTAATATATATCATTTGTTCGTATGATGCGTTTGTTTGAATATTTACTCCCGCAACTTCTGCTTGGGTTTGTTGTGCTCCCTTAGCGATTGCGGGAACATGATGGCGATTTATTTTATAATAATTAGTTAATAATCAATCATATATTTTGGTTAATTGCTCACCTTTAAAATTACCAGCGATATAGTCTACTGGTTGAAAATTACTATCAGGGTCTCCTTCAACTAATAACAAGTCATTTTCAATAAATGAAGCTAACATTTTACTAATTTCTTGGTCAACAACACCAGTAACTCCATTAGTATTAATGGTAAATTTACCACTATTTAATAATGGGTCTAACATTATCTTTTCAGCAATAATATCTAAAATACTAGCAAATTGTTTACCATAACGAGCAGAAGGTTCAAAATTAGGATTATTGGGAATAATTTCAATTGGAAGAAAATTAAGTGGCAATATTTCTTCTCTTTGTAAAGTTGTATAATTATTCCATTTAGCATCATCAATATATAAGTCGGTAATAGTACTGTATAATCTTGTTTTTAACTTTCTAATAACTTTTACTTGTTTAGTTACATAATCAATGTCTAATTTTTCAGTAATAAAAACACTCTGATCATTTTTAAGATAAGGGTCATAATCAAAAGTGCAAGATACTAAATTACCTAATTCATCATACTGGTCATTATAAAAATCAATAGTAATAAAATTAAGTTTTGAATTATTAGCAAAAATAAAATAGGCACCCCCACCATTTTTATTAATTTTATATTCGTTATATCAATTCTTATTAGTAAAGTCTTGCATTTTTAAAAAGTTATTAATTAATTTAGTATCTAATTGTTGATTAGTAAGTGGATTATAAATGCTAATTTCTAAATCTCGTGGATTTAAAAAATTAGCATTATCTTCACAAATTCTTTTTTCTAAAATTTCATTATGTTTTTGAACAGCAACATTTTTACGATTACTAATCGTTGATGCTAAATTAAGATAGTAACTATCAATATCATATTCTTTTTTTAATTTCTTTTTGGCTGGTAATAATCCCATTTATATCACCCCTTTATTTTGTATCTTTTTTTTAATAACATCTTAAATACTATCTTGTCTTTGTTGTTTGTTATGAGTTTTGATAAATCTAATAGTTTCAATAATTAAAACAACAACCCCAAAACCATTTAACATTGCACCAATAATTACATATGCAGGTCAACCAATTCCTAATTTAGTTGGTCCTATAAAACAAATAATAATTCCTGCAATAAAAAACAATGATGAAACCCCAAAGATTTTCAAAAACATAATTACATCTTTAATAGTTATTTTTGACATAAAATCACTTCCTTTCTAAATTATTTTTTTTCTTTTAATTGTTAAATCTTTAATAACAATATTATTTGTATCATTTGTAATTGAGCCATCTTGCTTAATTGTTATTCTTTTATAAGAATTATCTGCTAAAAATGTAAATATTGATTTTTGTGATATTGTTTCAAAATAATATGTTACAAATTGACTACCAGATGAATAATCTATTATTGAAATTGATATTTTATAGTAATATTTTGTTAAATCATAATCTGGAATTTTAAATTTTAATTTTTCGTTTGCTTCAGGATAATTAATTAATTCTCAATCTGAAATAGAAATTAACTTTTTTAATTCATTTAATATTTCTTCTTTTAATTTTATAAGTTTATCATCTTTAATTTTTTCTATAACAACCTTATCTAGTAATGCATCAACTTCTAACTGCGTATAATATGCTTCTAAATCTATCATCGTTAAATCAATACCTTCTTCTTGAAAAGTGCGAAACATTTTCTTTAAAGTTGTTAAATTAGCCAATGATTTTGCATAAGTAGGCAATAGACCTTGTCATGTTGCCATGGGGTCATTTTGTGAAGAATAATTAATATCACCAACACTCATATTTGCCGAAGTAAAAAACTCAATTGGAATACGATTAAATGTTCAATGCTCAATCGCAATAAACACCATATTAATACAAATTTTCTTTAATAACGGGTCTTTAAATGTTTCAAACTTTAATTTTGAAAATGGATAGTTTAAGTAAGAATTAATCATATTTTGGGCTCTTAAAGCAAAAGTTTTAAATCATAATTC
>NZ_RCOO01000122.1:0-3509 GCF_003987485.1 Spiroplasma endosymbiont of Megaselia nigra | reverse complement strand
TTTTATAAAAGATACTATTTTTTGTTTATTTAATTGTAAAAGTCATGGAGCTTTTTTAATAATTCATACCTAACTTTATAATAGTTTAAATCTTTTTTTTCAAATGGTTCTTTTGGACCTTTTGGTGTATTTAAAATTCCTTTTTTAAAATTTCTTTGTCATGAATCAAGTGTTTTTATATTTACTTTATATTTTTGTGCAATATAAGTAAGCGATGTTTGTTCAATTTATTTTACTGTATTTTTTCAAAATTCTGCATTATATGTTTTAAATTTTTGTTCTTTTCCTGCCATTAAAAAATGCACCTCCTCTAAAAGTTTAGTAAAGTTCTTTTTTAATTTTACTTACTTTTTGGGGTGCAGTCTTTATATTACAATATATCTTCTTTTAATCTTTTATTTAGAAAATAACCGAATTGTTGCCAATCGTTCTTTATATTTACTCATTTTAATCTCATAATTAGTTAATTGTTTTGGTGATAATAAGTCTAAATTTCGTTTTAACTCATACATTTGCATATCAAAGCGAATAACCTCAGCTTTAAGGTAATTATTCCGCATAATTTGTTCTAAATAACCTGTTTTTGCTTTTAAACTTTTAACAATTTCTAAATAAATAATCTTTGTTTCTTGTCCATTTTTTTTACTAAGAAAACGAAAATTTTTACTAATCCAAGCTTCGGATGTGAATCATTCTAGTGTTACTTCCTCATTCTCATTAAAACAAGCTAAATGCATTTCTCGTTTCTTATCCTTTGTTCCTGCTCGGTAAAAAGCATCATTTTCTAAATCATCATATGTTAGGTTAGCATTCATATCATGCGCCAACATTGTTAATAACATATGAAAAGTTTCACCCAATGGTTTTTTAACTTTAATTACCCGAATTAACTTTAAAATTCGTGATGCTTCACTATACCGTGAAACATACACTTGTTGATTAAATTTGTTATGATTATCATCATATTATTTTCGTAAAACAATTAGACGCTCTGAATCTATAATTTTCATTTTAAATCCTTAAATTACTTCTGTTTCATATTCAAATATACCTGTTTTAGCAGTTTCAGCAATAAAATTAGCTGGTTTTTTTAAAACCCTTTTACCGTTATTAGTTAAATCTAATTGAACAAATCCATAACGATTTTTATACGCATTCATTCATGATCAATTTTCAATATAAGCTCAAGAATGATAGCCAAAACAATTAGAACCTTCTTTAATTGCTTGATGAACTCAAACTAAATGTTCTTTAGTAAAATCAATGCGATATTGATCATTAATAATACCATGTTCTAAAAAACGCTCTTCATTCTCAACTCCTATTCCGTTTTCTGAAATATAAACTGGAATGTTATTATAATGTTCTTTTAAATTCATTAATGTGATATAAATTGCCTTAGGAAAAATTTCTCATCCTCGGTATGGATTAATACGACGCCCCGGCATTTCATAAGGTTGGTAAAAATAGTGTGGTGTAATTGCTCCATTAATAAAATCTGGAATAAAATCAACGCCTTTTACTCGAGCTGGTTGATAAAAATTAACTCCTAATAAATCAATTTTTAAGTTCTCATCTTGAATTAATTCTTCATCTCCATCAGCAATTTGTCACATAAAGTTATATTTTTTAGCAACTTCTTTTAATTCTTTTGGATAAACATTTTTAACCATTGGATCTAAAAAACAATTAATTGTAAACAAATCATGTCATTTTGCTGCTTCTAAATCAGCTTTATTTTTACTACGAGGAATTGATAGTGAAATGCTTAAAATGCACCCAATTTCTCCTTTTAATTTTAATTGTCGAAATACTTTAATTGCTCATTTAAAAGCAATTAAAGTATTCCACTGGGCTTGCATACCATGTTGCATATTAACTTCATTTGGAAAATGTCAATCATATCAATAACTACCTTCAATTACAACAATTGGTTCATTAAAAGTGGTAAACATTTCAACTCGATCACCAAATAATTCAAAACAAGTTTTTGCATAAAAAACAAAAGCATCAAAGACTTCTCGTGAAAGACAACCACCTTTTTGTTGTGCTCAATATGGCATATCAAAATGAAATAAATTAATAATTGGTTTAATATTATTTTTTAACATTTCATTAATTACATTATTGTAAAATTCAATTCCTTTTTGATTAACTGTTTTTCCATCAGGAATTAATCTATTTCATTGAATTGATGTTCGTAATGAATTAAAATTTAACTCCCTTGCAATTTTAATATCTTCTTGATAACGATGGTAAAAATCATTCAAACAAGGTTGTTGATTAAAAAAACGGTATTTTTCTAACTTAAATCAATGATCTCAATTTGATGCAGATTTTCCATCTTCCAAAGATGCCACTTCTGTTTGCGGACCAGAAAAAGCACTACCTCATAAAAAATTTTTTTTAAAATTATGCTGTCCCATTAGAAATCTTTTCTCCAAAACACTTTTATTATATCTATTATTTAGAGAATAAACAATAAAACATTATTTAAGTAATTTGGATTTTAATACTAAATATTGTTTCCATAATGTTTCTACACGACTATGTTCAAAAATAAAAAGTTTATTTTTAATTAAATGCTTTAAATTATCAATTTCTGTTCAAATTGCATTAACAATATCACGACTATATTTTCAAGCAATGCGATTTCGATTAAACTCTTTTAAATCTAAAATTTTATAACTACCATCGGCAAAAACTTTAATGTCTAAATCATAATCAATATACTTAATTGTTTTTTGCTCCATAATAAATGGTGATGCAATATTACAATAATAATTTATCCCGGTATCTTTAAGCATACAAATAATATTACTTCAATTTTTCCGATTAAAAATCCAGATTGCTGGTTCGTTTGTTTTTCATTTTCTACCATTCAATTCTGTAACAGTAACATCTTCATTTACTAAAACAATATATTCTTCTTCTAGTAATAAAACAACTGCTGATTCTCAACTACGGTAAACTGAACCATTATTATGTTTATAAGCATGTACTAAGAGACTATCTCCAACTTGTAACGAGTCCATAATGTTACCTCCAATAATTTACTTTTTTAAAATTACAGCAAAAAAACAACTAAAAATAATACAATAAAAAATTATGTAAAATTATTAAATTTAAATTGCCATAATATTTAATTTTATTTTGATATTAATTACTTTAAAATAAAATGCTATTTTAAATACGTCAACATTTTCATTATATCAGTTGTATTTATTAAGTAAATAGACAGACTTTAACTAATTAGAAATTTTTTTATTGGAAATAAATTATTTTGGAAATTATAAATTTATATATTGCTTTTTACAAGACCTTATAGTTAAGTAAAAATCTCCCCTATTTGTTTGATAATTTTAATAGGGCAGATATTATGTTAGATTTGATATTTTTTCTTTTTAAAATGTAAATTGTAAATGCAAATGTAGCACTTTATTGAAAAAGAATAAAGTGCTTTTTATTTTGTAAAAAATACTTATATTTATTGGATTAATCGTTAGATA
>NZ_RCOO01000121.1:0-3519 GCF_003987485.1 Spiroplasma endosymbiont of Megaselia nigra | reverse complement strand
AATATTAAATAAATTTATTAGTTAAAATTAATAAATTATTTTTCAGTGTGCTTAAATACATTTAAAAATAAAATGAAATAATAAAAATTTATTTTTTTTGAAAAAATGGTTGCAATTTAATAAAAATATTTTATTATTAACTTAGCAAGATATAAATTTGCTGTTTGTATCTACACAACGCCTATTATTATGTATTAATGTGTATAATATTTATGTATTAGTACTTATTAATACACACCAGTAAGTATTATAATTAAAAATGAAAGGAGAATAAAAATGAAAAAAATAACATTTTCTAACAGTAAGGGTGGTGTTGGGAAAACCACATTAACAGTTAATGTTGCTCAATTATTGTCCCAAATTGGTAAAAAAGTTTTATTATTTGACTTTGACCCGCAATCTAATTTAACAAATACTTTGTTAGAAAATCCGATTGATACAAATAGTATAACTAAATGAATTTTGGGAGCAGATAAGGATGACTTAATTTCAACAATTTTAGAAACTAGAATATCAAATATTTTTTTAGTACCCTCATATTCCAAAATGGTTTTAGAAACAAATAATATAGTTTTAAATCAACCTAATTCGGAGTTTAAATTTAAAATGAATTTAGAAGAAATTGAAAAAATATTAATTAATAAATTTGATTATATATTTTTTGATACATATCCATCTATGAATACAATTTTATTAAATGTTTTATTAGCATCAGATGAAATTATTGTTCCAATTGAACCACACTCATATAGTTTTGAAGGTATTACAACTATGTTTAAACCTTATTTAGAAACAATAAATAATTCTAAAAAAATGGGAATTAATATAAAAAATAATATCAATTATTATATTTTGAATAAAATTCAAAAAAACAAACTACATCAAAGTGTTTTTGAACTTATTTCTCAAAATGAAATTGGTAAAAAATTTTTAGATACACATATCCCGTTATCTGCTACTAAGCAAAAAGAAACAATGTTGCTTAAATTCGCTACCATAACTGAAAAAAACCCAATTTATAAGTTAGTTATGGAATTAACTAATAAAGGGGTTATTTAATTATGAATAATAAATTACTTGCATCACTGAAAAATAAAATTGACAGCAGTGCTAGTCAAATACCAAAAGAAGAAAGTTTTAATGAAATAAAAAAAGAAATAATTTATTTTGAAATTAAAGATGAAACAAAAATTGTCAGAAAAAATATTTCAATAACTTTAAAACAACAAAAAATGATAAATGAAATGTCAAAAAATAATTATGAAATTAATTTATCATCTATTGCTCGGCGAGAAATTGAAAAAATATATAATGAATTTAAATTAAAAAAATAAACAAAGAGCAAAAAAAGACTAAAGTAGAAAAAAGCGATGAAAAAAGTAAATAATAAAGACACTAAAAATCATAATTTAATGATTGTTGATGTTGATTTGTAACAGTTCTTGAATTGTAGTTTTACGATTCAAAAAGTCAATGAAGAATGATTTACAATCAATACAGGGGATAAAAACTGCGGTAAATAATAACTTTGTGTTATTACAATATAATCAATTTAATTGCTTTTTTATCCTAATTTAGTAAGATTTTAGAAAAGAAAAAACTATAAACAAGATTGTTTATAGTGTATAATGTAAATGTAATTATATATTTTTAATAAAAATTAGTGATAGTAATTTATAGATAAATAAATTACTATCGTGGAAACACTAACAAACACTAGCGTTTCCACAAACAATTTTAGCATATTTTTTGGTGGTATTTTTGTGATACTACTTTGAAATATGTTAGAAATTGTGTTGTGGGAATAGTGCGCTGGTGCTATTCTCTTTTTTTATTAAAAAGAAATCATAAAGGAATACATGAAATGAAAAAATTACTAAGTATCTTAACGATATCAACCTTTACAGCGAGCGCTCCCGCACCATTGCTTGCCAACACAGTACAAAGTCTTGTAAAACGCGATGTTGTTATATCTCAAAAAGATGTTACTGATGGATTGCAAATTTACATGTCTAATATTAAAGATTTAAATTTAAATTGAAAAATTATAAGTGGTACATTTAATGAAGAATTTAATTCGCGTAATAATAAATGATATATAATGTCTGCAAAAAAACCTCAAACCACTGATGATTTTATAATTATTAAATTTAAAAACAATGATATTGACAAACCATTTGGTAATGTATGAAATAATGGTATTGCTTTAAATGGAAAATGATATTCTGTTACAGAATTATATAGATGAGAGGGAGTTTTAGAACCAATAACTTTACCGTTAATTGATGTAAAAATTGGTAAAGTTGTAAATTGAAATGATATTACACCATTTCAAAAGGGAATAAATTTTTCTATTGAAGATGATAAAAACTGTTATTGACTTAAACATTATCAATTAGTAACTAATGGACAAGTAAAAGTTAAAATAGCAAACACTGATATTGAAACTATTAAAGTTAACGGCGCTATTATGCCTAGTCCGGATAAAAACTGGGAGTTTGACTTGCCGGTGGATAGTACTATTGTTGAAAATAAAGACTATCAAATTGAGATAGCATTTAAAGTTGATGGAAAAAGTTATACGGGGCAAATCATCGTGTCATCATTGTTATCACAACCAAGTATTACCGTGAAAAAAAACACATCTTTGTTTGGTGATGTTGCTAGTTATGTTTATCAAGTGCCAACTAATGACAAAGTAGGAGATGTTATTTTAACTAGCGACTTGTACTACTCTGATACCGAAGTTAAAGTTAGTTTAAACAAACCAAATGGTTCAACATTGCAAAGTGGTATTTTTTATGGTTTAAATGATAAATGACAAAAGAACGGACAACAATTAGATATTACTGGTGATGTGTCTTTAAATGCAACGATGTTAAACTCATATCAAGGTCTATTTTTGGTTGAAACAAAAGATAGTGCTGATAATTCAGGTTTTTATTATATTGCTTTGAATAAAGATAATTTAACGCCGAACTTTTGAGACACTACCCAAGGACAACAATTTTATGAGTGAGCAAGTTTAAACGGATATAATGAGAGCATTAAAAAACTTAATGTAACAGAACTAAACAAAATAATTAACGAAAGTAAAAACTGACAACAACTAGCAAGTGATAGTCAATTGGCGAATGCTGTTACTGATTGGTTTAAAACCAATGGTAAACTGTCATCCAAAGAATCGTTGACAAAAGAACAAGTTATCGAACAGTTAAAAACGCAAATTCCAAGTACTGTCAAAATTGATGGGGTAAATAACAGCAATTATGATGTAAACAAAGTTTCGTTTGAATTAAAACAGAGTGAGTTTAAACCAAACGAGCAAGTAAAGATTACTGTTAAATACAACAATGCGACATCAGAACAATTTACTTTGCAAATCAAAGACAGCAAGAGGCCAGATAATAACAAAAAATCTGGTTTAAGTGGTTGATCGATTGTGGGAATAGTAATCGGTTCGCTGTTAGGGTTATTTATTCTTGGGTGGTTGTTTAAACGGTTTGTGGTTGATCCGTT
>NZ_RCOO01000120.1:0-3563 GCF_003987485.1 Spiroplasma endosymbiont of Megaselia nigra | reverse complement strand
ATTTTTATATCAAATTTCAATTGATAAAAAATAATGAATAATTTCGCATATGGTTTTTACATCTCTTTTTTGGGCGAGCGGTTGATTTTATGAAATTTTTGTGATAAAATAATTTATAAGTTAAAAAAGTTTTGAAATTCTTTCAAACAAATTTGGGAACCTTTATAAAATTCTTAGCTTAACGCTTAGAATTTTTCCCAAGCATTTTGAAAAGCGCGGCAAAAGTTTTTTTAAACTTTAAGGCATTTTTCACAAACTTATGAAAATCACCGCGAGCCCAGATTAATAAATAATAATGAATTAAATCTAATAATTTAACATAGTACCATAGTTTAAAAACCCTTATAAAATAAGGTTTTTTTATTTATTGTTTTGCTATTGTTGTCTGTGGCGCATTGAGTGTTGTTTTCACGGGTAAAAGGTAATAAAATGTAAACTTAATAATTTTATTATACTTATATTATTATACTATTAATACTAAATTTAGTATTAATAGTATAATAATATAAAACCTTTATTTTAAATATTTTTAATGTATAATACTATTAATACTAAATTTAGTATTAATAGTATAGAAAAGGAAAAATATGCCAAATAAAGTAAATAAATTAATAAAAGAAACAATAAATAATAATGATATATACAAAAATAATTCCAGTTTTAAAAATGCTAAAGAATTTAAAAAAATAAATGAAAATAATGTTATGCCTAGAATGTTATGTAATGTTAAATTAGTTCAAAAATTTAGAAATTTAGCAAAAGAGAGGCAATGAAGCAACACAACGCTTATGAATAATATTTTAAAAGATTATTTTGATAAATTGAAAAACAACAACAATGAAGATTATTAGTTTTGCAGTCAAAAAAGGTGGGGTCGGAAAAACAACCCTTTGCAAAAATGTTGCATATAAGTTAGCCCTTGATGGATCAAAGATCTTATTGATTGACCTTGACCCCCAAGCAACCTTATCAACTATTTTTTCAAATAATAATTATAATTATAAAAAAAATATTATACCTTTAATTATAAATCCAAATTTAATAACTGTTGATAATATTATTCAATCAACGAAATATAAAAATATTGACATTATTATTGGCGGAGAAGAAATAAATTCAACAACAACTTTAATAAATACTTTCTATAAAAATGAAAAAGAAAAATATTTATTTGCTGATTTAATTTATGAATATAATGAAGAAATATTTGATAGTTATGATTATGTGTTAATTGACTACCCACCAACAATACAAGAATTAGGATTAAGTTTTTTAATGTTGTCTGATTTAATAATTGTACCTCTAACTGATGACGGAGGGTGTTATAAAGGGGTATTAGATTTAAAAAATACTTTAAATCATATTTCTAAAATTATTAATAAAGAACCACCAAATATTAAAATTTTATTAAATAATGTAAAAAATAATGATGTTACAAAAACTATTTTAGAATGATTAAAAAATGATAATCTTTTAAAGTATTTATTAAAATTTGAGATTAAACATTCAGACACTTTTTCAAAAAATACAGTTAAATTAGACACAATATGGACTAACTCTACATATTGGCGGCAAAAAAAAGCCTACGAAGAACTCATCAAAGAAATTAAATAACACAGGTAATTTAAAATATTTTTTACAAAATTAAAAAAATTTACTTTTTAAATAAAACGTATATAATCATTCTGTAATTAAATAAATAAAAAATGGAAACACAAAAATTTTAACAACCCGTGTTTCCATAGAAAATTATAACAAAAATCTAACATAATTTCTTGGTTTTTTTTAAAATAATTGTCTATGGGAATATCAGCAGTGTGATATTCTTTTTTTTATTTATCAGAAAGGAAACAATGAAATGAAAAAACTACTAATTCTATTAACCATATCAACATTAACAGTAAACATTCCCGCTCCGTTGCTAGCCAACGCACCACTAGAAAAAGTAAAGCGCGATTTTAATACCTTGACATCTAATTCAAATAACTACTATCTACCGCTAAAAGAAATTGATGGTATTAGAGGTTATGTTATGTCAATTGTAATTGACAAAGATAATAACATTTATTTGGGTACGTTTGCAGGTGTGTTTGTGTTAAAACACGGGGAAACAACACCAACAAAAATCAATGGAATAAATAATGTTTGTAATTCAATTGTAATTGACAAAGATAATAACATTTATTTTGGGACAAATAGCGGTGTGTTTGTGTTAAAACACGGGGAAACAACCCCAACAGAAATCAATGGAATAAATAATAAAGTTAATTCAATTGTAATTGACAAAGATAATAACTTTTATTTTGGGACAAAGGACGGAGCAATTATGCTGAAACAAGGTGCAACAACCCCAACAGAAATCAACGGAATAAATGGTTATGTTATTTCAATTGTTGTTGATAGTAAAGATAACATTTATTTTGGGACAAATAGCGGTGTGTTTGTGTTAAAACACGGGGAAACAACCCCAACAAAAATCAATGGAATAAATAATAAAGTTAATTCAATTGCAATTGACAAAGATAATAACTTTTATTTTGGGACAAAGGACGGAGCAATTATGCTGAAACAAGGTGCAACAACCCCAACAGAAATCAACGGAATAAATGGTTATGTTAATTCAATTGTTGTTGATAGTTCTAATATTATTTATTTTGGAGCACCTGATGGTGTGTTTGTGTTAAAACAAGGTGAAAAAATACTAAACAAAATTAACGGGATAGAAAATGATACTTCATTTATAATGATAGATAGTAATGGTAATTATTATTTTGGTGGTAATGATTGGCTTAAATTTACAACAATGGTTTTAGATTGGCTAAAACAACAAAGTAAATTTACTTTGGTTGATAGCACAAAAACACAAACTTGGACTCGCCCTGACTTGCTTAGTGTTGATGGGGAGTTAAACATTGATATTGCCAACCCAAACATTGATAAAGTTGTTTTTGATAATGTCCAACAAACACAAACAAATAAAAAATGAAAAATCAATGTGAAACCCGAAATGGCACCACGAGACCATAATTTGCAAGTAATGTTTACTTTGGATGGTAAAAAATATACAAGTGAAATTACGGTCTCAATGCAGGCGAAAGTTGTACCGCCAACTCCACCAGTTCAAGAAAATTTAGGTGATTTAATAAAAAACACTGATTTAGGCAATATCATTGATAACAGCGATGATACTATTTTCACTGCTGTTAATCAGAAAAATAGCAATGTCATTGATGATTTTTCGCAAATTACAATTGAGAAAAAAGATAATCACTCTGCAACTTTAACCGTGAAAATAGATAGTAAAAGTTATGCGGGTTCGGTTGATGTAACTTATAATGTTGTGCCAGCAACGGTAGTTGATTTAAAAATTGAATTAAAACCATCTGCCCCCGACACAATCGTGGTGAAAGATTATCTTGGTCAAATTGATATAAGCAATATCACAAATCCAGTTAACACATTCTACTATGCAAATAGCGAAAGTGTTATCACAATGGTTAAACCAACCACAAGCAGTTTGATAACTGGTGTTGTCTATGGTTGTGATGATAAATGAAATAAAA
>NZ_RCOO01000119.1:0-3567 GCF_003987485.1 Spiroplasma endosymbiont of Megaselia nigra | reverse complement strand
AAAAACTAACCGAGTTTATTTAATTAATGAACAAACCAGAGCAATTGATGCTCAAACACCAGTTAGTGATAGTGAAAAAGATAATGATTGCAAATTCTTGCAAACACCAGATGGTACAAATTGTAGTTATATAATTGATATGTTTTCAATCCAAGCATTATATAAAGGTAATTTTGAAATTATCTTTTATGCTGATAACCCATATACTAATAATGAAGAAGATTATTTACGATTATCAGTATGAAGTTTTCGTGGAAAAACAAAAAGTACACTAAATAATTATTTACGCGATATGACAACTAATTATAAAACTAGTTTTTTACTACCGCACGACTATGAAATACCAACATTTAATTACCCACAGTATGTTTTACCACCAGTTCCATATAACTATAAATCTTATACAAAAGATATCTGAGATGCTAATGCAATTCAACCATTAAAAACTAAAATTATTGTAAATCCACATTGTATTAATCGTGGTAATTTATTTTTAGATAATTTATATGACGGTTATTATGAAATAGAAATTGATTTAAAACAAATTGATCTAACAATTCAAAGTATTAGTAAATTTATTAGTTCTTATAAAACAATAGAAATAAGTAATCTTAATAATTTACAAGTTGAATGTGGACCACCCGAAATAGAAAATTTTATTCCTGATAGAAATGTTAATCTTATAGCGGGTGCTAATAGTTGTAATAATAGTCTGGGACTATTATCAAATGCTGTCTTAAAAAAAGATGGGTTATCTCAAAATACTATTATTAATTTTGATAATACAATAACTTTATATACTGATAATATAACTAATGATATTCAAACAGTTGCTATTGCTTTTACTAATGGTTTACAAATTGTAAATTATCATAGTATTTATTGAACCGAAAATAATAATGGAGTTTTTCAATTTTTATTGCAAATTTCTGATGATAAAATTAAAGAAACATATTTACAAGCATATTATACAAATGATATGAAATTAAAAATTAGATTTACAAAAAAATTGAAACCAGAATTAAGATTTTTAGGCGGTGCTAAATATTGACCTTATTTTGGTAATGAAAAAGATATAACAATAGATGTTTCTAATCCGAATGTTTTAGGAATTATAAATAAAAATGATAACCCAGTTAAAATTACATTTAAACCATAAAAAGAAAAAGAGATGTAAAATCTCTTTTTTATTCCTTATTAACTTTTACATTGCCATTTTTATCAATATCTAAATCAGGTAATTTTTGTTCTTCACCATTTCAACGATAAACTGATTTAAAAAAAGTTTCATTATCTTCAATTCAAGTCGTATGCTCCCTAGTTTTATTTGCGGATAAATCAAATTCATTTCTATATAAATATGCACCACTATATGACTTATCAATTTTAGTATGACTAATAATACCATTTATTGTATTATTGTTACTATAACCTATATTTTTATATTTTTTAATTTTTCAATTATCGTTTTTTGCCCCTCTTCATATAATTATATAATATTTATAATCTCCCACAGAATTAAATGGTTTTTCTTGTGGTGCTATTCATTCTAAATTGTCTCTAATTTCTTGATTAGCAGTATTTATTTTGTTTTCTTCTTTTAATTGTGATAATTTTTCGGATGTATATTCTACTATGTTATCACAAGCCACTAAACTTGTTGTACTTGTTCCTATTAATGTAATTGCTCCTAAAATAGTTAATATTTTTTTCATAATTTTAATTTCTTTCTTTTACTTTTGTTAATTTAATTAAAAATTAAAATAAATAATTTATTTCCATTTTATTTTGCTTTATTTAATAATTTCTTTCATCAGTTCTTACGTTACTAGAAATAAAATCTACATTACCATTATTACGATTAACTTTCATAACTATTCTCATTCTGTGTGTTTGACCACCATTATTATTTCAATCATTCATAATTCTATCTCAGTTATTTCACATTCCTTTTATGAATAAATCAACAGCATCATCATTATTTGAACAGCATCCAGCATGTTGATGAATTCCTTCATCCATTCAAACACCATTAAAAATTCTATTTCTAACTAACTCTTTATAACGATTATAATTTCAAAGATTGCTATTATGATGTGAGGTAATTTCTCTAAATAAAGTAGGTCTAAATGAAGCATATAAGGTGTCTTTATATCTTCCTGTAGCTTCTATTTCATCTCTATTATCATTAAATCCTCTTTTATTTCTTTTTAAATTTTCTAAATTATTTCTTTGTTGATAATTAATATCACTAATTTTGATAGTTTCTTCTTTTTGATAAGGACTAGCAGCAATTGTTGTTGGTATAGCACTACCACTAATTGTTAATACACTTAATAAACTTAGTAATTTTTTCATTACTTGTTTTTCTCCTTTTCTTAATCTTGAAATTTTTTATCAAGATTTACCATCATTATATATATATATATATATACATACAAGCAAAATTAGCGCTTATTTTAATAAATTTATCTTTTAAAATAATTTTATTACGCGTTTTAAGGGGTAAATTAGCAATAAAATATATTATATATTTAATAGTATTGTAATTTTGAACTATTGGTATATAATTAAAAGCATAGGTTTAATCTTTTTCCACAAAAAAAGAGTTATGCTGACTTGTTAATCGAACAAGGATAAAAAAAGAGGAGTTTATAAAATGGCACTTATAAAAGAAAAATTAATCGAACAAGGTTTAAGTGAAGAGATTGCAGATAATATCTTAAATCAGTTTAATAATGAAGCAAGGCAAATTAGAGAAAGTGTGCAAAAACGCGAAGATGTTATATCAAAAGAAGACTTTATTAAATTATCTAATGAATTAGATGAATTAAAAGCATTTAAAGATGTTCCATCTACTAAAATTGAAGATATTAAAACTAATTTAGATAAAGTTAGTGGTAATTCTTTATCTGAAAAAATGCAAACTTTAAAAGAATTAAAACCCGATTTGTTTGTTGAAGTGCAACCATCAGTTTCGCCAACTAATTTTATTAAAGAAATGATTGAAAATTCAGTTGAAAATAAAAATGATGAAATTGAAACTATTAAAGAAAAAGGAGCATATACTCCTGATGAAATTAAAAAATTAACTGATTATACACTTAAAAACCTTAGATAATAAGGAAGTGAAATAAAATGGCAACAATTAATTTGCCACAAGTACCTTTTACATTACAAGGTAATACAACAGGTCAAAAGGCTTATGTTGATATGGTTAATGCTTTATTGCGTGGACCTTTATATAATGAATATGCAAGTATTATGCAATATGCAACAGCAACAGCTGAACAAGTTGCTTGATTACCAAATGCAGGACAAGCATTATATAATTTAACTCATCGTGTAGTATGACAAGATGATTATTCATTACCAAATGGTGGGACAACTCAAACAATGGGATTAACAAGAATTCCAGTTCCTATTGATAAAAGATTTAATTTAAAATTAATGAATGAAGCATTTGACTTAGCATTAATAGAACAAAATATTAAAAATGGTGTTATTGCTGATGCTATTTCTAGTGTTGTACAGAATAAATTTGTTAATTTAGAATGTGAATTAATT
>NZ_RCOO01000118.1:0-3620 GCF_003987485.1 Spiroplasma endosymbiont of Megaselia nigra | reverse complement strand
ACTTACCAACAAGCCCGCGAACAAATTTGCGCTGAAAGCGACAAATTAAAAGCAGAATACCATTCTTTCGTAAAAAACAAATATTCTGCTAAAAACAGTGAAAATTCCTTATTACAAAGAAAAAATAATTCTCTTGTTGATGATTATAACACTGTTTATGAAAAAAACAAGGGTGACCCACCAGAATTATCCGAAGAAGATGTTGACCGACTCCTAAAAGAGTTAGATGATGACATCTTCCAATAAACTCTTCTTTTTGAGTTTATCCTTGTAACACCAAAGCACAGAACTTGCATAAAACCACAGTGTAGCAAGACAAAGAATAAACAAAATTAAGATATGGATTTATCATATTGTTTTTGCTGTTTGGCAAATCACCTATTTTTATTATACCTTTTCTTCCAATAGAATACCAAAATAAATACCATTACCATACCAAAACAACATATTTAATAAATTTTATATATTTTTTAAATAAGTTTAGTAGTAATTTTATTCAAAAAAGTAATAAATAACCACCTAGTTCCTTTTTTCTTTTAGACTGCACCCCAAAAAGTAAGTATTAGTAAAAAAGGTTTATAAACTTTTTTTAATTTTACTTACTTTTTGGGGTGCACTCTAATTTTTTAATCTTTTAATATTAAATTATTTATCACATTTTCTATTGCCTTCATTAATAGTAAATCACTTATCATCTATTTTTTGAATAACAAAACTACAATTTTCACATTTACTTAAATCTTCATCTAAACTTATTAATTTATGCATAATTATAATATCTCCTTTTTATATTTATTTGATTTCCTTTATTAGTTCTTCGTAGGCTTGTTTTTGTCGCCAATAATATTGACTATCCAAAATACTTGCTAATTCGTTTTCGCTTGTTAAAAATGTTTCAGAACTTTTTAATATTATTTTAGAACAGTAATTTAAAAATCCTTTTTCATCTAATCACTCATTAATTAATATTAAATTTTTATCACTTTTGATATTATTCAATATTATTTTATATTCTGGGATTTGTCTTTTTTCTTTTTCACAAATATATTTTAAAGTATTAATTAAATCTAAAATTTCTTTAAATACCCCCAAACCTTCATTGAAAGGAATTATAATTAAGTCAGAAATAATTAATCAATTTAAACTTAATTCATATACTGTTGGCGGATAATCAATCAACACATAATCGTAATTATCAAATGTTTCTTTATTTGTTAAATAAATATTTTCAGCAACAAAAAATTTATCATTATTATCATAAAATTATTTTAATAAAAAATTTACTTTTTTTTTTACTCTTTCTCCACCAACAATAAAATCAATTTCTTTATATTTTGTATTTTGAATTATTTTTTTAAAAGAATTGTTCTTATTAAAAATAAAACAATCTGATATTGTTTTTTCTAAATTAACTTCTGCACCTTTTAATTCAAAAGTTATTGTTGCTTGGGGGTCTAAATCAATAACTAAAACTTTTTTATTTTCTAAGGCAAACTTATATGCTATATTTTTACAAAGGGTTGTTTTTCCCACGCCACCCTTTTTGTTACAAAAACTAATCATCTTCATTTTTGTTGTCTTCCTTTCTGTATCTTTCTCTTAAAATTCTATTCATAAGAGTTGTATATTTTAATTCTTTTTCTTCTGCTTCTTTTTTGAATTCTTTTACTAATTCTGGCTCACATGTCATAGTTGGCATTTTTTGATTTCAATATTTATCATTTTCTTTTTTAAATGCTATTGTATCTTCAATTTTTTCTAATGTTTTTCTACTTTTTTCACTTGTAATTGGCATTAAAAAATTTCCTTTCTAATTTAGATTATTTTATATAAAATACTATATAATTAATTTATGTTATTGTTTTATTCATTAAAATAACCTTCGATGCGTTACAGACGACTATTTAACAACAAAAAACAAAAAACCTTTATTTTATAGGGTTTTAATTAAAATAAATATGTTTTGGGCGAGCGGTTGATTTTCTTAAATTTTTGTGATAAAATAACTTACAAGTTAAAAAATATTTTGAGGTTCTTTCAAACAAATTTGGGAACCTTTATAAAATTCTTCGCTTAACGCTTAGAATTTTTCCCAAGTATTTTGAAAAGCGCGGCAAAAGTTTTTTTAACTTTAAGTAATTTTTTATAAAATTATGAAAATTACCGCGAGCCCAAATTTAGTACAATATAATCACAATAATAATTATATAATTAACCCCTATATATTTAAAGTGCTTTACTTGCATATATATATATATATATATATATAATGTCAATAGATCTTTATAAGAAGTTTCAAAATTAAGGAAAGGAAATTATATAAAATGAAAAAACTATTAAGTTTATTAAGTGTATTAACAATTAGTGGAACTGCTTTACCAACAACAATTGCTGCTAGCCCTTATCAAAAAAAACAAAGTATAAGAATAAAAAGACAAACACAAAGTCCTATTTTTAAAACCAATGGACCTGACATTCCAACAGAACAACAAATCAAAGATAAATTAATTAATAAATACCCACACATAACGGCTGAACAAATTAAAGTCAAAAATATTACTAGCAATTCTGTAAATATTACTATAGATGGATTTTCTGGAGAAAAAACACTTACTTTTATAGTAGATAAATCTGTACCAATAAACGACGTTATTAAAACTACTCATTTAGGAGAAATTGATATAACAAAATTTGGTGGTGAATATGATGAGAAATTATTTAAAAATTTTTTAAAAGAATTAAATTCACAATTAGACATTAATAAAATTAACGTCACAGACATTACTACAAGTACTATTAAAGTTAATTCAAATGATACAAGTACTTATACAGGACATATAATTGTTGATTATAGTAGACCAATAAAAACATTTATTAAAAACTTTGAATTAGGCTCAATTATAGTTAATAATAATTATTTACCAACAGAACAACAAATCAAAGATAAACTAAGAGAAAAAAATCCAAAGTTAACAAATATTATAAATGATTTTGAAGTTAAAGATATAACTTCAAGAAATGCAAAAATATCTTTTATAAGAAAAGATATTTTAAGTGGTGAAGTAGTTATTAATTTTATATCTAATATTAATTTAAATAAAATTATTATTCAAACTAATTTGGGTGGATTTATAACTAATAATTTATCTAATCCAACCAAACAACAAATCAAAGATAAATTAAAAGAATTAAATCCAAAGTTAAATATCGAAAAAATCAATGTTGAAAATGTTAGTAATATAAGAGCAAAGATTACTTCTTCTGATACAAATACTTATACAGGACATATAATTGTTGATTATAGTGTTTCAATAGAATCAATTAATTGATAATAAAAAGTAAATAATAGACTGTAGACTGCACCAATTTTAGTAAGTACTAATAAAAAGTATTTACTATTTTTTTTATTATATCTTTTTCTTTACGATTTGAATATCATGTATTTCATTTTATAACATCTTGTATATATTCTTCATGTGAATTATATATTTTATTATGGATTGTAGCTTTCTTAAGTAATGAATGAAAACTTTCTATAACAATATTATCTGCACAGTGGTATTTTTTACCCATTGAAATTATAATACCGTTAGAGACACATTTATAGTGATAAATAGCGG
>NZ_RCOO01000117.1:0-3635 GCF_003987485.1 Spiroplasma endosymbiont of Megaselia nigra | reverse complement strand
ACCAAAAATATTTCAAGTATCAGGTTTTAATTGTTTACCTTTTCAAGTATTTATAAATCACGTTTTTCCAATTAACTTTAATCCTATATAAGTTTTTAAAATATGATTAATTTCTTCACTTTCACCTTCAATTAATAATTTTCAATTACTATTTTCTGGTGGTTGTTGTGGGGCTCAATGTTTTATTTTATTAAAATCTTCATTTTTTTTAGTATTTTTAGTTTTATTACAACCCATTAAATTGCTACTTCCGCTAGTAATTAAACTAATTCCCCCTATTATGCTTAGTAATTTTTTCATTTTCCTATTCTTCGTCAATTATAAAATAACTGCCTACAGTATTTGTAATAATTTTTCAACCATGATTAGGATTAGATAAAAAATGATTATTTATTTCTTGAAAATGATTGTAAATAATATTAATTAAAGTATTAATATCTTCATCATTAATTGATCCGCCCCAACCACTATGATCTTCTTTATGAAAATTAGTAATTTCTGATTTGATTTTATTTTTAAATTCTTGATAATTATTTGAATTTTCTTGATAAATTTGTTTAATTTTATTTCATTCATTGATATTAATATCTAATTTTAGTTGATCATGAGCTAAAAATTTATAGTATTTTTCAATTTCATTATATTGATTATGTGATTCATGTTTAACTATTGTATGATCAGAATTAATTCATCAAAGAATAGCAGTTCCTGCAATTACTAATCCCCCAATTACTAATGATAAACCTAAAGTTTCGGGAGCTAATGCTGCCGCAGTAACAGCTTCTGTTCCAATAACTGCCCCTTCTGTAGCAACAACCGCCGTTCCTTCGGTAACTGATAAAGTTTCAGCTGCTGTTAAACCTCCTTCTGATAATAGTGGTGTCATTTCCATTGCTTCTGCACCCACAGTGCTAGTGGTAGCGGTGCTAGAAAGAGTTATTTTTGTTCCAACTACACTAATTCCAGCGCCAATCGCCGATGTACCGATTGTTTTTAATTTATCTTTAAAAAATTTTTTATTATTTTCAGATAAGTTTTGATAATGTTGATTAATTTCATTTAATTTTTGTTGTTTTTGTTCTTTTGAAAGTGAATTATAGTTTTTAACTATTTTATTTTCATTGTTAATTAGATAAATTGTTAAATTTTCATCATTTTTTAAACTATTTTGTTCTATTTCTTGATTTAAAAAATGATATTCATTATTTTGTAGTTGTAATGGGTTTAAATTAATATAGTCTAATTGTGATTGACCTCCACCTCTAATATTATTATTAGTGCTTGTATTAGTATTTGTTTCAGCTCTATTTATATTTTGATTTTCTAAACCAAAATTATAATGATTTCCATTAACATGAAATATATTTATTGTATTACTTGAATTTTGATTAAATGGTTGATAGGGGTAGAGGCTATTATTATTTACACTAATATTAGAATTTAAAAAGTTACTAATTCCTAATATTTCTATTTCCCCACCCCATGCAGTAGTATTTCTCATTTCTTCTAAATATTCATTAACATCAATTATATTTTCACTAATCTGAATCGCATTTCGAAATGTTTCAATCTGATTTATTCTAGAATTTATTTGTTGTGTAGAATTATCTAAATTATCTATTATATAATTAACAACTCTATTACGAAAGACATTTGTAACTAATCTAATTGATGTTTCGTCATTATATCATAATTGATTATTGCTATGATTTTCTAAATTAAATTGTTGTAATAAATTTTGAATATGTGATAAATTTATTAATTTTTCTTCACCAAATAATTGAATAAATCTTGTTCTGAATTCCTCATTATTATTTCTGAATGGCAATAAATAAGCCGTTGCTACGGATCAAAATAAACAACTACCATCTGCAGGAACATCATATTGATTTATATTATTTAATAAAAATTTAATACCATCATTAATTTTATTTTGAAATGAATAATCAAAGTCACGTTCTTTATTATCTAAATTATTAGGTGTATCTGTTTTAGAATTTTTATTTTTAGTTGTAATATTATTTTTTTTATCACTTGTCATTAAAGAAAATATTTCTTTTAATGAATCAAAAATTAAAATTGAGCTTCAAATTGTCGGAAAGTAATAAAAGGTAATATATTTACTAATTCTAGTTATGAATGTAAATAATGATGAATTTATTTTTTTATCATAATCAGGATTTGTGATTTTTCAAATTTCACCTCTAATTTCATTAATGTCGTTTCTAAGATTATTAATATTTTCTTTTAAATTTTTTACTTCTTGTTCTATGGTGTTATTTAATTCATGTATTTGAAATCTATTATCAATTGTTTCTAAAATATGATTTAAACTTAATAAATTATTATTAATTTGAGTTAATAACTCTCCTGTTCAAGTTCTTTCTAAAGCTTGTCCTCTTTCGTCCTGTCCATATTTAGGAACATCTTCTATTATTTGGCGAATTTTTTCGTTTTTTCATTGATTAAAATTTGAATTTCATTGTTGAAATAAGTTAGCATTTTCAATTTGATTTGAAATTTCTTGTATTTTTATTCTTGTAATAAAAACTAGTTTAGGTTTTAAAAAAATTTTAGGGTATCTGTCACTTTTATTTTCAATTTTAAATTTTATTTGAGCAGAGGCTCTTTTTTTTAGTTGTGAGTAGTCTTCTTTTTTAATTATTTCTAATTGAGAAATATCTAAATTTCGATTTTGTGTTCGAAGAGAATCAAGGATTGTTTTATTTTCATTATCATCAATTATGCCTAAATCTATTAAATATTTATTAAAATCTTTAAAATCACTTTTTAAATTATTAATTTTATAATTATCATTATAATTATTTCAATCATAGCGATTTTCATATTCATCATAATTATTTTCAATATTTGCGGAAATATAATTGTGGTATCATTCAAAAGTTCGCTCTATATATTTTATTTCCATTCAACGAGTATTGTCTGGAGTTGATTCTCAAGAATAAAAATTAAATAAAATTCGTATTCTTTTGGTTTTATTACTTTTTTCTCATTCATTATTTATATTATTTCAATTGTTATATATCATTTCACCTAAATAATTTGAACTTCAATGATGCATAAGAATGCGTTTTCCATCATTATTTTTATATTCCGAATAACTCATATCAAAAAAATCTTTAAATTCTTTTTTTATTTTTTTTTCAATTATCTTCGAAAATTCTTCCTCATAATAATTATTATATAAATTAATAATTTCTCGCCAAAAAATAGGAGTTAATTTTATAAAATAGCACTTATGATTTCTTCCTCATAATAAACCTTCTTCTGTTATTTCTCCAATTTCATTTTCTGTATCAATAGAAGGTTCTAATTTATCATTGTTATTTTGTCTTTTTACTCTAATTATCTTTTTTAAATTATTTGTTTTTTTATTTTGATAAGGACTGGCGGCGATTATTGTTGGTACAGCACTTCCGCTAATTGTTAATACACTTAATAAACTTAAAAGTTTTTTCATAACTTTTATTTTCCTTTCTTCCTTGAAATTTTTTATCAATTTCTATTGATAATTATATATATATATATATATATATACAAGCACTTTTAAATACATTTTAGGAAAATGGGAAAATTTGAATGATTATTATCGGAATTATGATTGTAATAACAAG
>NZ_RCOO01000012.1:0-18030 GCF_003987485.1 Spiroplasma endosymbiont of Megaselia nigra | reverse complement strand
CCCTTTGCCATATAAAAAATGTTTCTCCTAACTTTATATATTTAATAATAACCTAGAAAGGTTTTTTATTTCATATTCTCAGTTAAAAGAAACATTGTACATAAATAATTTATGCTTTTTTATTTTCAAGTTTATTGTCAAATTCTTTAATCATTTCAGCAGCTTGTTGTAATTTAATTCCAACAATTTTTGTAACTCCTTTTTGTTGCATTGTTGCCCCATATAATACATCACAATGTTCCATTGTTCCAACGCGATGGGTAACAACAATAAATTGAGTGGTATCAACAAAACTACGAATATACTTAGCAAATCGCTCAACATTTGCTGGGTCTAATGGTGCTTCTGCTTCATCTAAAATTACTAATGGAATTGGTCGGACTTTTAAAATCGCAAAAAGAACTGATAAAGCAACCAATGATTTTTCTCCTCCAGATAATAAATTTAAATTAGTAATATTTTTCCCTGGTGGTGATACTTTAATATCAACTCCTGTTTCTAATAAATTTTCTGGTTCAGTATAAATAATTCTTGCTGAACCACCCCCAAATAATACTTCAAAAGTTGATGGTAAATTCTCATTTACTTCTTTAATTGTTTTATCAAACTGTTCTTTCATAATACTATCCATTTCATCAATTGACTTTAACAAGTTTTTAACCGAATCATTTGCATCGTTATATTCATTATTCATAAATTGAAAACGAGCATTTTCCTCTTTATATTCTTCAATTGCTTCTAAATTAACATTACCAATTTGAGATAAGTCACTTCGTAACTGTTTAATTTCATCACGAATTAAATCTTCATTATCAATTACCTTTAATTCCAATGTCTTAGCATGGTCATATGTCATTTGATATTCTTCTGTTAGTCTTGTTAGATTTTGCTGAATTTTAACATTAATAATCGATAAATCAGTATTCATTTTGCTAATTTGTTCTTGCAAAGCTGAAATATAATATCGTTTTTCTCCAATTTGATTATTAAGCTCATTGATTACTAATGACTGCTTATCTTTTAAACTACGGGCAACATTTAATTGTTGTTCAATTTTTGTTTTTAAAAGTTCTTTTTGTTTAATTTGATCCGTAATATTAAGCACTGCTTCATTTTCGACTATTTTTGTTTCATTAATATTTTTTGATGTTAGTAACTGATATTCATTTTGCAACTTTGTTTGGTCATACATAATAATTTCAATTTGTCGTTTCCCTGCCCCAATTGAAGCTTGATTTTCAGCAATAACTTCATTAATTTCATCTAATTGTCGTCGAAGCATATTTAATTGTTTTAAAATATGATGATATTCTTCAGTTTGCATTGCTAATTTTTCATTAAGAATTCTTAATTCTTTTTCTGGATTAACAATGGTCATCTGTGTTCGTCGAGAACCCCCTGTAACAGCTCCTTGCGGGCGAACAATTTCGCCATCTAATGTAACAATATTATAACGATATTTTGTTAACTTTCCAATTTCTTGTGCACTATCAAAATCATTACAAATCAAATAACGACTTAGTAAATAATCAACTGCAATTCGAAATTCTTTTTTTACTTTAACTAAATTATTTCCTAAGCCTAAATATCCTCGCACTGATTTAATTACAAATTCTTCATCACTGTTAAGATAACGTGGCGATATTACATCTAACGGAATAAATGTTGCTCGTCCAGCACGGTTTTGTTTTAAATATGAAATTGCTCGTTTTGCACTATCAACATTTTTAACTAAAATATCTTGTAAACGCCCACTTAAAGCAGTCACAATTGCTTGCTCATATTTTTCATCAACATTAATAATATCTTGAACTAATCCCATAATTCCAGGCAAAACATTTTTATTATTAATAATATTTTTAACACCTTCATGTAAATTATCCTGATTTTCAAAATTATGTTGTGCACGTTCTAATTCACTTTCTAAACGAATAATTGTTTTATTAATTGCTCCTAATTGCTCATTTAACCCAGCTTGCTTTGTATTAAAAGCTTCACGTTGAGCACGATATTCTTGTTGTTGTGTTTCTAATATTGTCAATTTTTCACGTTCATTTTGTAAGTTAACAGTTAATTCATTATAATCATTAACCATATTAGTAATAGTAATATCATTATTAGACATTTTTAAAGCTGCTTCTTTATTATCTAATTTAATTTTATGTACTTTTAAATCACTAATTTCTGAAACTAAACTTTGAAATTCTTTAGTTAAAACATTAATTTTACTATCCAAATTAAAGTTTTCTTTGTTTAATTCATTATATTCAATTTCTTTATTTTTTAATTCTCGATCAGCATCTTGTTTTGTACTAATAATTTTTTTCTGCTGTGAACGTAATTCTAATAATTTGTCATTAAAAAAAGTAATATCTTTTACTAAAACAGCTAATTCAATTTGATTTAATTTATCTTTTAATGTTGTATATTTGATTGCTTTTTCACTTTGTCGTTTCAAACTTGGTAATTTACGTTCAATTTCATTTAAAATATCTTTTAAACGTGCTAAATTCTCATTTGAACGTTCCAATTTTTTTAAAGCTTCTAATTTACGGCGTTTATATTTTGCAACCCCAGCAGCTTCTTCAAATAAAGAACGTCGTTCTAATGGCTTTGCTTCTGCAAAAGCATTAATATTTCCTTGTGAAATAATTGCTAATGATGACTTTGTTAAACCACTATCCATTGCAAAATCCTGAATGTCTTTTAAACGAACTCGTTGTTTATTAATAAAATATTCATTTTCACCAGTTCCTCGAAAAACACGACGAATAATTTCGATTTCATCATAGTCCATTGCAAAAATCCGGTTTGTATTATCAAAAATTAGTTTAACTTCTGCCATATTTAATGCTGGTTTTGTTTCTGACCCATTAAAAATAACATCTTCACTATTATTCCCACGAAGTGATTTAATTGATTGTTCACCTAAGCATCAACGAATTGCATCATTAATATTTGATTTCCCGCTCCCATTTGGTCCTACAATTCCTATCATTTCATGATCAAAATTGACTGTTAATGAATCAGCAAATGATTTAAAACCAAATGCCTCTAATTTTTTTAAAAATAACACTACTCATCACTTCCTTAAATCTAAAAATTAACAACCAATTTATTCTTTAATAATTATTCTATAAAAGTTTATTATTTGCAACTAAAATTAATAAAAACATCAAAATAAAGTTTCCTAATGAAAAATGAGAGTAAAATTTATTCTTATTTTATTCTCATTTATAAGTACTTACTTTTTCTTATTTTTTTTCTCTTTTTTTACTCTTTTTTGTTCTTTTTGTGTTTTAAAAAATAACTTTAATTTTTCTCATCATTGAAAACCATTATTTTGATGATATGGTAACAATAAATTTAAGAAAATTCCAGCAAATGCTGCTAGTGCAACACCTGTAAATTGTAAATTACCAGTCCCTAAATTAAAATTAAAAACCGCCCCTCCTAAGCCTAACACTAACATAATTGCTGTTACAAAAACATTTTTCATATTTGTATAATCAATTTGATTATTAATTAACACTCGAATTCCGTTTGTAGCAATCAAACCAAACATAATCATACTAATCCCGCCCATTACTGGTGCTGGCAACATTTGTACTAATTGATTCACTGGAGCAATAAATGATAATCCAATTGCAAACAAGGCAGCCAATCCTGTTACTCATACCGAAGCAATTCGTGTCATCCCAACTACTGAAGCATTTTCACCATATGTTGTATTTGCTGGTCCACCAACTAAACCATCAAAAATAATTGAAACTCCATCAGCAACTAATGTCCGATGCATTCCAGGGTCTTTAACAAAATTTTTTCCTGTCATTTGCCCCATACTAATATGATCACCAATATGTTCAGCAATCGCAATAATTGCCAAGGGACTAATTGCTAAAATAGCTGGCCCAATATTACTTGCTTTTAAATCTCAAATTTTTTTAAACGATGGATATCATTGTCATTGACTTGGGTCAGTAATTTTTGATGTATCTAAAATTTGATATTCTGTTCCAATTGCGAAATGAAGAATTACACATAATAAATATCCTGCGACAACACCAATAATGACTGGAACTACCTTAGCAAATCCTTTACATTTCAAAGCGATAATTGCTGTTACTAAAAAGGTAAAAATAGCAATTCCAATCCCAATCCAATGTGAATAAGGTTGCTTTCAAGCAGTTGGATTAAAACCAGCATTATTAATTGCACTTGGGGCAACAGACATTCCAATAATAATAATTAATGGTCCAACAATTACTGCTGGTAAAATTCGTTCTAAAAATTTATTACCAATAAAATATACTAATACTCCAAAAGTGATATAAATAACACCAAGCATCATTACGGCAATAAAAACCGCATTGCCATATAAAGGGTAACACACCCCCATTGCTCCCATATATGCAAACGAACTTCCCAAATACATTGGTACTTTTGCAGCGGTAATTGCAATATAAATTAATGTTCCAACCCCTGAACAAAACAAGGCCATTGCAATGTTCATAACTTCAACTCCAGCTGTTTGATTAATAATTAATGGTACTAACACCGTTGAACCAAACATAGCAAAAACATGCTGTAATGATAAAATTGACCATTGCAAAAATCTTTTTGGGCGATCATGCGGACCTAATAATAATTTAATATTATTTTCAATTAAAGTAGTTTGTTCTTTTTCCATTATTTTTTCTCCTTCTTTTTTAAAATTGCATAAAAAAACTAATTTGTAAATTTTTACTAACTAGTAAATTGCATTATTAACATTAATTATTGTTTTATTTTGTAGAATATTAAAGATATCAAAAAGAATCTTCTTTTTTTGTAAAAAAACTTCAAATTCTTTCATCAAACCAATTTGCATTTTGTACCTCAACATTCCTGCAAATAATGATAACATTTTTTAATATTAATGTAAATAATTATTAATATTTTTTTATTCCCACTCAATTGTTCCTGGTGGTTTTGATGTAATATCATAAGTAATTCGATTAATTCCATGAACTTCACTTACAATTCGAGCTGATACTTTTTTCAATAATTCAAATGGCAGCCGACTTCAATTTGCTGTCATAAAATCAGTTGTATCAACACTGCGTACAACAGCAGTATATCAATATGTTCGTACATCGCCCATTACACCAACTGAATGAACAGGTAATAAAACAACAAATGCTTGTGCAACTTGATCATATAAATTTGCCTGATATAATTCATCAATAAAAATTTGATCAGCTGCTTGTAATAAAGCTACTTTTTCTGCGGTAATTTCACCAATAATTCGGACTGCTAAACCTGGTCCTGGAAACGGATGCTTATACACAAATTTAGAATCAATGCCCAATGCTTCACCAGTTCGGCGAACTTCATCTTTAAATAATTCACGTAATGGTTCAATTAATTGAAATGGTAAATCCTTTGGTAATCCCCCAACATTATGATGCGATTTAATTGTGGCAGATGGTCCCTTCACTGAGACAGATTCAATCACATCTGGATAAATTGTTCCTTGTCCTAATCATTTAACATTTTGAATTTTTATTGCTTCTTCATTAAAAATTTCAATAAATAAATTCCCAATAATTTTTCGCTTTTCTTCTGGATTAGTAAATCCCTTTAAAGCAGTTAAAAATCTTTCTTGCGCATTAATTTTAATAATATTTAATTTAAATTTTTCTTGAAATTTTTGTAAATCATTTCATCCACTATCTTGGCGTAATAATCCGGTGTCAACAAAAATACATGTTAATTGTTTTCCAATTGCTTTATGTAATAAAACTGCACAAACACTAGAATCAACACCACCTGATAATGCTAAAACAACATTATCAGTTCCAACTTTATTCTTAATCTCAGTTGTTGCTGCTGAAATAAACTCTGTAATTTTTCATTTTGGCTCACAACCACAAATGTTAAAAACAAAATTGCTTAATAATTGTTGGCCAATTAAAGTGTGGGTTACTTCTGGATGAAATTGTAAACCATAAATTTTCTTTTCTGAATGTTTAATTGCACTAATTGAATTTTCACTATGAGCAATTTGAATAAAATTTGTTGGCATGCCTTCAATATGATCAGCATGACTCATTCACACTTGTGATTTAACAGGGATGTTCGCAAATAAATCTTCTTGATTATCAATAATTAATTCTGAAAAACCAAATTCTTGTTTTGTTGCTCGTTGTACTGTCCCTTCATGTAAATGACTTATTAATTGCATTCCATAACAAATTCCTAAAACAGGAACTTTTAATTCAAACAATTGTTTATCAATTAAAAATGCATCTTCTGCATAAACAGAAGCAGGCCCACCTGATAAAATAATTCCTTTCATTGGTGTTGTTTTAATTTTTTCTAATGCTGTATTATATGGTCATACTTCACAATATACTTCTAAGTCACGGATCCGACGGGCAATTAATTGAGTGTATTGTGACCCAAAATCTAAAATAATAATTTTATTTGTTGTTTTCATTTATTCACCTCTCCATATGTATACATTTGGTAATTGTCGAAATTGGTCATTATAATCAAAACCATAACCAACAATAAACTCATTTGGAACAATAAATAGTGCATAATAGGGATAATTAAAATTTGGATGCATAGCAATTTTATCTGCTAAGCAAACTACTTGTAAACTATTTGGTTTTTTTGCTTGAATTTGTTCAATGACAGCCGATAAAGTTTTACCAGTATCAATCAAATCTTCAATTAATAAAACATCTTGTCCAGTAATATCTTTTAAAATATCCTTATGAATAGTAAGTTTATTTGTTGACTGAGTTCCAATGTAACTTGAAATACTCATTGTATCAATCACAATTTGAATTTTAAGTTGTTTTAACAAATCACTCATAAAAAATAATGCTCCATTTAGTAAACCAATACAATATAATGTTTTGCCTTCGTATAATTTATTTAATTTTTCCGCATAATCCTTAATTTTATTTTGAATTTTATCCTCTGGTAGATATAATTCTAATTTGTCTATTTGCACAATTGTTATTCTCCTTTACAAAATAAAAAAATAAAAGCATAAACTATCATTGCTAATGTGCGAAATAGGTTATGCAAATTATTTTTGTTAAATTTACGAAAATAAAACAAAAAAAATTATGCTCTATAGTATCTTAATGACGGTAAGATGTAGAAACATTAGTCCATAATACTAACATATATCAGCATTTTATCTTTTTATCACACGTTAACTATAACTTATTCTTAAAATTAATGCAAGATAATTTATAAAACTTTAATTAGGTAATTTAATTAAATAATTATAAATTTTAATCAGCATCTCATAGAATTATTTTTATGTGAAAAGAGTTTAAAATAATTTGCATAAATAAAAAATGTATATGGTATATACATTATACACTTTTGTTAAAAATGAATTCTCATTTGTATTTTTTTTATTCGTTAACATAATTACATAAATTAATCTATGTTCCTTTACAAAATTATAATTTCCCACAAATGTCATCAACATTTTCTACTAATTGCGCTCCGTCTTTAATTAAACCATTGTTTTTATTAGCAACAGTAATTTGAGCTGGAAAACAAAAAACTTCTTTCTCATCATGTTTAGCCAATGACACAATTCGATGTGTTTCATCATCTAAAGTTGATTGAACAATGATAACACCATCCATAAATCCTGACATAATCCGATAAAGTTCATACTGACTTTTATTAACATTATTTTGGTATGCTTCAGCAATAATGATTTGAAATTTTGTATTAGGATATTGTTTTATCATTTTTTCATAATCATTTAAATTTTTAAGAATTAAAATACTACTTCCATTACCAAGATTTTTAACCACACATTCATTAACGCCTGGTTCTGAGGTAACAATTAAAGTTATTTTTCGCTTTAATATTTTCTTTGTTAACATCTTAGTTGTCATTAGTCCTCTTTTATTTGGTGCTGTTGTTCCACAAATTGCTAATTTATGTTTTTGACCATTTAAAACAGCCAAGTCACCAACATAAAATAAAACAAAGGGAGGTCGATAAATATTGCATAATGATTTTGGATATTCACAATCAATAATAGTAACATAACGACAGGTTATTTTAGTTTCAATATTAATTAAATCTTCATAAGCAATTTTTTCTTTTGTTTCTAAGGCTTGATAAATTTTAAGTCAGTCCCCATCATATTTTAAAGCAAAAAAAAAGTAAAACTTGACGCATATTAATTCCTTTCTATTTAATAATTATAATTTTCTTAATATAAGAAATATAACATTAATAGTTTTACTTTTGTTATTTTTATTTATAATTAACATTATTTTTTAACATAGCTTCACGAACAGGGCGATAAGTTTTCCGATGCAATGATGTAATTCCAAATTCTTGTAATGCTAATAAATGTTTTTTGGTTCCGTACCCCTTATTATTTTTAAAATCATATTGTGGATAATCTTGATCAAATTTGAGCATTAAATTATCTCTTGTTACTTTTGCTAAAATTGAAGCTGCCGCAATTGATTGTGAAAGACTATCTCCTTTAATAATTGCTTGGTGATGATAAGATGGTCCTAACTTTTCTGCATCAGTTAAAATTATATCTGGTTTAACCATTAAATTATCAATTGCTTGTTGCATACCAATAATACTTGCTTGCTTGGGATTCAAAGTTTCAACCATTGCAACAGAAATAATCTCAATCGTATAAATAATTGCAATAGACATAATTTCATCTGCTAATTTATTTCGTTGCTTTACTGTTAATTTTTTACTATCCTTAATTTCATCGTTAACATAATTTAGCGGTAAAATAACAGCGCTAACAACTAAAGGACCTGCTAAACACCCACGGCCAGCTTCATCAGTTCCTGCCATAATTGTTGTATTAGGATATGACATTAAAATCTCTTGTTCAAATTTATTCATGATTAATTGTTCCTCTTCCAGGTGGAAACTCAAAAGACATTAAACCAAACTTATTATTTCATAAATTATTTAAAAAATCAGTAACAATATTATTAACATTATCTTCATCAACTTTATGAAAACGATTTTGTTGCATTACTAATAATAATTCAAAAAGTTTTTGTTCATCTGTTACATAAAAATTATCACTTGGTAAAAGATGATATTGCTTCGCTAACAAAGAAAAATAATATTTATGCATTCATTTTATTGCAGCTAAGCAAATTTCTTCTTTTGGTAAAATATCTTCTTTGATTGACCGTGTAAAAGCTAAATTCATTGCTACTTGTGGGTCATTAATTTTAGGCCATAAAATTCCCGGAGTATCAACTAAATCAATTTGATGATTTAATTTTAATCATTGTTGGCCTTTTGTTACACCTGGTTTATTGCCAACTCGAGTTGAATTTCGTTTTATTAAAGCATTAATAAAAGTAGATTTTCCAACATTAGGAATACCAATTACCATTACTTTTAGTTTTGGTGATTTAATTCCTCTATTTTGATCACGTTCAATTTTACCAACTAAAACAAAATAAATTTTTTCAATAATTAATTTTGTAATATTGCCATGCTTACTATCCAATGGTAAAACAGCAATCTGTTGCGATTGGTAATATTCAAGTCATGCCTTGATGGCAACTGGGTCCGCTAAATCTTTTTTATTTAAAATAATTAACTTTGGTTTTAAACCACGTAAGTTATCAACCAATGGATTTGAAGAGGAAAACGGAATTCGACTATCAACAATTTCAATTACTAAATCAATTAATTTACTTTGCTCATCAATTTGTTTAATTGCCCTTGCCATATGGCCAGGAAACCAATGAATATTTGTTGTCATTTTATTTTCCTCCTTTTAATCTTTTTTTAATAATTTTTATCATTTTAAATAAAAATTATTTAACATAATCTTCAACTCATTCCAATGAAATTGCGGGAATTTTCTTCCCTTTTTTAATATCTTCTAAAAATTTAGCACATAGAAGTAAATTATCGGTTGTTTCACTATCAGGTAAAGATAAATTTGTTGTCATTAATTTAATAAATTCTTTAACAATTTGTTTTACTGATGATTTTGGTTGAATTCGAACACTATATGCTGTTTCTAATTTTTTTTGATATTTTGTTAATAACAATTGGAATGCTTTAATTGCTACTATTTCTGTATTATCCTCTATTTTAAAAACTCCTAAAATTTGTGTATTTCAATAAACATCTGGTTGAGAAAAATTAATCCCTGTAGTTGGTACTGTGTCAATAAATTCAACATTATTATAACGATAAATTTTTTCACGGGTAAAAAATATTCCTCTTCCTTTTTCAAATGTTTCATTATTATCAAATATTTTTTCTAATAAAAGTTCTTTATTACTATCTGGTAAACTAATAATTAATATTTTCTTATTAGCATACTTTTTTAAAAGTTTCTTAAAATTAGCTAAACACCGCTGATATTCTTTACTAGTTTGCTCTTCATGAAATAATAACATTTGACAATAAATTTCTTGGCTATGATAATATTTCATTCATTTTTTTGTTTGCTCAACATCAGCTTTTTGTGTGTTTGAAAATAAAATTATTCTTTTCACATCATTTAATTTCGCATAATTTAAAAGATTAGCACCAGAATGTGCAATTCTTGCATCAACTACTTCAATAATAACATCAGCTGTTTCAGCAAGTTTATAAACCCTCTTATTATTTTTAATAAATTCTTTGGGAATTGAAAATTTCTTATCACACATAATTGTGTTTCCTCCTTGTGTTATTATTTTAATACAAATTAAAAAGACTTTATCAGTCTTTTAGGGTTATTTTGTTTTAATAATCTCTTTAATTCGAGCAGCTTTACCAGTTCGATTACGCATGTAATAAATTCTAGCACGACGAACTCGTCCATATTTTACAATTTCAATCTTATCAATTAATGGCGAATGTAAAGGGAATTTTCTTTCAACGCCAGCTCCATTACTAATTTTACGAATTGTAACTGATTCTGCAATTCCGCTACCTTGTAACTTAATTACTACTCCTTCAAAAGCTTGAATTCTAAACTTATTTCCTTCCTGGATTTTATAATGTACTTTAATTATATCTCCTGAAGAAAATTGTGGCAAATCACTACGAAGTTGATCTTTTGTAATTTCTTCTGTTAAATTCATCTTCATAACTGTTTTTTTCCTTTCTACGGTCGTTAAACCCTTTTTCGTTTTTAATTTTTTCTAATAATATTTGTTGTTCTGTGGTTAAAATTTTTTTTTCTAAAAGGTCGGGACGTTTTAATCAAGTTTTTTTTAATGCTTCATATTCTCGTAATTGGGCAATTTTCTGATGATGACCACTTAATAAAACTTCAGGAACATAATGGCCATCATATTCAACTGGTTTTGTATAAACAGGATAATCTAATAGATTGTTAGAAAAAGAATCATTGAGATGTGATTGTGTATTAATTACATTTTCACATAAACGAGTAACACTATCAATTACAACCATACTAGCTAATTCACCGCCAGTTAAAATATAATCACCAATTGATAATTCATAATCAATATAATATAAAATTCTTTCATCAAAGCCTTCATAATGCCCACAAACTAAAATTAAATCATTATCATTTGCTGCAAATTGTTGCACTTGTTCTTGCACATATTGCTTACCTTGTGGTGTTAACAAAATTGTTACACTGTCTTTTGTTTGGTGAGCTTTAATCGCTGCTACTAATGGTTCAATCATTAAAACCATTCCTTCACCACCACCATATTGGTAATCATCAACTTGATGATGTTTGCCAATGCTATAATCACGAATATCAACAATTTTAATTGCAATTAATTTTTCATAAAGTGCTTTTTTAATAATTGATGTTGTCATAAAATTATTGAACATTTCTGGAAATAAAGTTAATACTGTAAACTTTTTCATTTTAAATCACCTTTTTTAAAATAATTTCTTGTTGTTGCAGATCAACTTGTTCAACATATGCATCAACATTTGGAATCATCATTAATGTACCATCTGTTGTTTTAATTTCAAAAACAAGATGTGCCTTAGTTTCAAATTGATTTACTAAAATCCCAATTTTTTTTTGATTATGAAAGACTGTAAAATTAATTAAATTTTCCTGATTAATAACTTCTGTATAATTCAAATCTGCTTTTTGAGCAAATAAATAGCATTCTTTAAAAGCTATTACCTCATTAATATTAGTAAACTCTTTAAACTTTAAAATATAATCTTGCTTAGTAGCAGTAATTTTAATTAATGTTACTGGCGTATACATCATTTGAACTTGAATAAACATTAATTTATTAAGCAATTTATTTATATTTTTAATGTTTATTAATAAAGTTGCTTTAAGTTCACCTTTAATTGCATGGGGCTTTTTAAGTTTAAAAATTTTTAACAAAGTTTCCATCTATAAAACCTCAAACTTAATATTAACTTTATTTTGATCAACATGTGCTCTAATATTTAATAAAGTTCTTAAGCTATTAGCAATTATTCCTGCTTTACCAACAACATATCCTAACACTTCTTCATTACACATTACTAATAAATTAATTTCTCCTACATTTGTTGATGGCATTTGACGAATTTCATAATATAATTCATTATCATCCTGACAAATTAACGGATTAATTAAATTTTTAAGTTCAGTAATATACATTAATTAACACCACACTTAATTACAACTATTTTTTGGCATCTGTTGTTGTCTTTGCCTTCGGTTTCTTTGTTACCTTTGCTTTTTTATCTGTTGCTGCCTTTTCTTTTGTACTCTTTGTTGTTTTAGCAGCATATTTTTCATTATGCAATTTAGTCATTAAGTCTTCTTTACTTAACAAATTACGAACAGTATCAGTTGGTTGTGCTCCTGTTAATAATCATTTGTAAGCAAGATCATGATTAATTTTTACATCGCCATTAATAGGATTATATGTTCCAATTAACTCAATATATTCTCCATCACGTTTGACACGAGCATCTGTTGCAACAATTCGGTAGAATGCTGCTTTCTTTTTACCTATTCTTTTTAAACGTAATTTTACCATTAATAATTTCCTTTCTAATTCTGCGTTCATGTTAAACTATAAAAATTAACATTCTTTATATAATACCTGAAATTAAAAAAGAGTCAAGTTTTTTAACTTAACACTTTATTTTTTGCTAATCATATTTTCCTTCTTCAGAAAAATCATTTTTAAAAACATTTAACACTGATTGTGGGATAAAAACATCTTTTTTATGTAATGTCATTTCTTTTCCACTAATTCCAAATATTTTTTCATTTACCCGTTTGTTTAATGTTTCGCCTTGATATTTAGAATGTAACTTATTATTTAAAAAAATATATAAATATTGTAAACCAATGAATAAAGTTAAAATACAAATAAAAGAAAAAGTTAAAATTATTCATCCCCATTCTTGATACACATTAAGAAAAAAATAAGGATATCAAGTATCAGGTGGTCTTTTATCTAAATGACGCAATGTTCCTCGAATTAAAATTACAATAAAATAACAAACTGGATAAATTAAAATTAATCATAATGCTAATTTATAATGTTGTTTTAAATTATATTCAAAAGTTCCGGCTGTTAAAATATAACTAATAATCATACTAATTGGAATTACTAAGTGCAAAACAATTGTCGATATTCAAGCATATACATTGTATTGATTAGCATCTTGTGTACTTGTAAAAATTCCAAGTCAAAAAACTACTATTGTAATTGTAATATATGTTGTCATAGCTAATTTAATTAAATAACTAGGACTTTGAATTTTAAACTTGTTTTCAAATAAATAAATGAAAAAAATAAACAGCAACAATATAATTAGTTTGCGTTGTAAAAAACGAATAATAATTTGATACTCGTTCTGCATATCCTAAATCACGAAATTGAGGTTGTGGACTAATTATTGCTAACACTAAATCAGTAATTAAAAAAAATAAAATTAAAAATAAAACACTTAATCGTACATAAAATAAAATTTTAGTATTTCACTTTAACATAAAAAACCTCCTAATAATTAATATTATTTTAATATTTTGATGGTATCTTTTTGCTAAAATTTTATTTCTTAAAAGAACTATTTAACATTTAAATTTTGTAATAATATTTGTGAACATTCTTGGCAAGCTAAAGAGGGAAAAACATCACCATTTGAAACAAATTTAATCCCAACTGGATTAAAAAAATTATGACAAACTTCACATTCTTTTAAGCCCTGTCTCACTTGTCCTAAACACTTATCACACATATTCGCATTATTTTCTCGTAAAAAATATTGATGACAATGGATACAATTACCAACCATATTTTTAAATTGAGTTGTTTCTCATTTTGAATATTCATAAGAATCATTAGATCCAACATAACGATACACTTTTAAAATTCATTTATTATCCTTTTTAATTTTTTTTCCATTTAAATTAACTTTTGTTAACAAATATTTTCTCGCTAGTTCACTATCAGTAAAAACTTTAACAACTTTTCCTTGGTTAGGAGTATCAGCATTATCAGTGTAAAAAACAATATATAAATTTTTAATTGTATTCAATATCTTTTCATCCCTTCTGTTTTTGTATCCTTTTGAAAATTTTGTGCAGCACATTTAAAACAAATTATATATTCTTTATTATTTACTAATAATTTTCCAAATAATTCGCGATTAAAATCATCTCGAACAAGACGATGTTTTTTACATAAATCACATTGAAAAGTTTCCAAACCAACTAATTCACTTTCACATTCTGAACAAAGTTGATAACGATCTAATTTGCTTTTAACACGATTACATTGTTGACAAATCGGTAACTTTTTAATAAAGTCTTCTGTTCCTTGCTTGTTTAGTTCGTAATTATCAGTTGTACTATCAAATATAAATATTAAACAAAATGAAATTGCTTTAATAATATCTGCATTATATTTGTTATCTAAATAACAATCTTCTAACGCTCGTTCTGCATCAGTAGCTGTTTTACAAATACATCGTAAATTTTGTTCTTTACCCTTACCATCAAAGATAAAATAATAATCTCAAATCAATTTTTATTCCTCACATTGCTATAATTAATAATTAATATATAGCATTATTATATCATTTTTTTATTAAACCGTTTATTAAAACACAAAAGACCTGTTAGGTATTTATTTTATTTTCATAGTTAATTCAACTGCATGATAAGACAAAATTATCTAACTTTTTTCTTAATTAGTAAAAATTCGTAATACTTTTAATGCTAATAATCGTGGATTTTGATCAAGCTCTTTACGAATTTTGGGGTTATCAATAATTAATGATAAAAATTCATATACTTTGTATTCATTGTATGTATATAATTTGTCAATAAATTTTTTAACATCTAATTTTAGTGCAACAAGTAATTTTAAAATTTTATTTCAACTTGTTTTTGAACAATCTTTTTCAATTCGACAAATAGTCGATTGTTGTAACCCTGACATTTTGGCTAATTCACGTTGAGTTAATCCTTTATGAATTCGTAATTGTTTAATAACTTCGTTCATTTATATATGTTCCTTTCATATTATCATAAGTAACTAAGTTAAATATTTTATGTCCCCCTATCTATGCAATGCTAAAATTATAACAAAAAAAAATTTTATAATTAAATAAAATTTTTATATGCATCAAATTAAAATAATAAGTTTCGCGGCGTACGTGGAAAGGGAATCACATCACGAATATTTGTCATTCCTGTAACATACATGATAAAACGTTCAAACCCTAAGCCAAAACCTGCACTTTTATAATAACCATATTTTCGTAAATCAATATATCATTGTAAATCTGTCGTTGGAATTTTTAGTTCATTACAACGACTAACAATTTTATCATAATCATTTTCACGAACACTACCACCAACTAATTCTCCAATTCCCGGTACTAGTAAATCACACGCAGCAACTGTTTTATTGTCATCATTAATTTTCATATAAAATGCTTTAATTTCTTTCGGATAATTAAATAAAAAGGTTGGTTTTTTTGTTTCTATTTCACACAAATATCTTTCATGCTCAGTTTGTAAATCCATTCCTCAAAAAATATCTGGATTTTCAAATTTTTGACCTTTTGTAACAGCTTTCTGCAAAATTTCAATTGCTTTTGTATATGATAAATGAACAAATTCATCATTTAAAACACTTTTTAATCTTTCCAATAATTTATCATCAACATTACTATTTAAAAAGTCAAGTTCATAATGGTTGTTAATAAATAAATAAATAATAATATGCTTAATCATTTTTTCAATTAATGTCATATTTTCTTCCAGGTCAATAAAAGCAATTTCAGGCTCAATCATTCAAAATTCAGCAGCATGTCTTGTTGTATTAGAATTTTCAGCACGAAATGTTGGACCAAAAGTATAAACATTTCGGAAAGATTGTGCAAATCCTTCAGCATGAAGTTGACCTGAAACAGTTAAACTAGCTTTTTTCCCAAAAAAATCTTCATTATAATTATTATCAGTTCTTGTTGTTAAAATAAATGATTCGCCAGCACCTTCAGCATCATTTCCGGTAATGATTGGTGTATGAACATAAATAAAATTGTTTTTATTAAAAAATTCATGAATTGCAAAAGAACTACTACTACGAATTCGGAACACCGCATTAAAAGTGTTTGTTTTTGCACGTAAATGAGCAATTTCACGTAAATATTCATAAGAATGCTCTTTTTTTTGTAATGGATAATCTTCACTTGCCTCGTCAAGAATTTCAATTACGGATGCTTGAATTTCAAATGGTTGTTTGGCAGATGGTGTTACACAAAACTTTCCAACTACTTTAATTGCTGATGAAATTCGTAAACTACTAATTGCTAAAAAATTAGCAAGTTGCTCCGCTTTATAAACAATTTGCACATTATTAAAAACTGTTCCATCATTCATAACTAAAAAACCTAATTTACCACTACTGCGATTAGAACGAACTCACCCCAAAATTGTAACTTCACTTTGATCTTTAACTTGATCTTGGTATAGCTCTAAAACTGTTGTCATATTTTTTCTCCTTTTTTCTTTTATAATTTAATTGCACTTTCTAATGCTAATTCTACAATTTGGTAAAAATTATTTTGCCGCTCAGCTGCTGTTGTCACAGCACCAGTAATAAAGGAATCAGAAATTGTTAATAATGTTGCTGCATTTTTCTTTAATGCTAAGGCATTTGCAAACAAAGCAAATGCTTCCATTTCAACACATACTGTCTTATACTTGGCTTTAATTTTTTTTCAATCATCATCATTTTTACGATAAAAAACATCAGATGAATGAACAATTCCAGGAAAAGTTTTAATTTGTTTTGCTTTAGCAATTTCTTCAATTGTTGCAAAAAGATGTTGTGAAGAATTTAAAACATCATCTTCTATTCCTGCTACAATTCTAGCATAATTATTTTCGCCATAAGCTGCTGTTGCGTTAACAATATCATAAATCTTTAGTGCAGCATCATAACTACCTGCTGAACCAATTCGAATAATATTATCAACATTATAAAATTTAAATAATTCATATGAATAAATTTTAATACTAGGACATCCCATTCCACTTCCAGCAATTGTAATTGTTTTATTTTTATAAGTTCCGGTGTACATAAACATATTTCGAATTTCATTCACTAATTTTATATTTTCGAGAAAAGTTTCCGCAATAAACTTTGCTCGTAATAGATCTCCGGGCATTAAAACTGTTTCAGCAATTTCTTCTTGTTTAGCATTGATATGTGGTGTCATTTTCATTCCCTCTTAACATTTTCTATATTTAATTTATATTGTACTATAAAAAATAAAAAGGAACATTAATAGAGTGCACCCCAAAAAGTAAGTATTAGTAAAAAAGGTTTATAAACTTTTATTTATTATATCCTTTTCTTTGCGGCTTGAATATCATTTATTTCATTTTTTAACATCATTAATATATTCGTCATGCGATAAGTAAATATTGTTATTAATTGTTGCTTTTTTTAATAAAGAATGAAAACTTTCAATAACAATATTATCAGCACAATGATAATTTTTACCCATAGAAATTCTAATTCCATTAGATAT